>PIVS01000617.1 GCA_003353855.1 Desulfobacteraceae bacterium | reverse complement strand
GCCGCTGCCATAACACGAGCGGAGAAAACAATTGCATTCTATAATATGAAAGCCATTCTTGAAACAGAGAAAGCTTTTGTAAAGGCAGTTAACAGAAAAAGAGAACGATTAAGCCTCCCTCCTTGCCCGGAAGGAGGGATAGCTGACCGCCTCCTTGAAACTGAAACGAAATGTTGTTCTGGTACGGCACCAGGCATTAATTGACTCCATGTACGCAGATTTGAACTAAAGGAGAAAACTTAAAAAAAAGTCAACAAAGAGATGGTGAATCATGCAAATTCTGCCCCTGAAGGGAATGAAAAAATTTTTGGGAAAACAAATCGGTTGTTCAGACTGGTTCTCCATTAACCAGGCGCGAATAGACAAATTTGCCCAGTGCACCCTGGAGAACCACTGGGTTCATGTTGATGTTGAAATAGCCAAACAGGGATTTTTCGGCAATACCATTGCCCAGGGGAATCTGAATCCCTGCTCACCCATTTCCACGAGCGCTTCATGGTGATTCCCGAGGGAGCGGTCATGGCCATCTATTACGGAATGAATAAAGTCAGACATCTCTCCCCGGTCCTGGCGGGCTCCCATATCCAGGACCGCATTGTCCTGGGGAATGTGGAGAAGAGGAGTAATGACAAAATTATGGTCACAGCCAACCATACGGTTGAAATTAAAGGAAATAAAAAACCCGCCTGTTATCCAGAGAGTCTGACCCTGTTTTTAATCAAGTAACGGCTTTGCTGGAGTTACGTTCCATGATGATATCCAGCTTTTTGATGCGAAAACGCAGGGTGCTGGGATGAAGTTTGAGTTTTTCTGCTGCCCCGCCTTTTCCGTTGATTTTGCCCCTGGTATGTTTGAGAATCTTAAGGATATGCCGGCGCTCCATCTCCTCCAGGGAGAGTTCCATGGGTTCCTCTTCCATGGACCGGGATTGAAACTCGGCCTTGGGGATCTTAAGATGGGGGCCGCGGCTGAGGATCACCCCCCGTTTCCAGGGCCTCTTTTCCCCGGCCGCTTTGCCGCATGATACGGGCCATGGACAATCCCACCTGGGCCAGGTAGATTTGATGGCCGGCACAGCAAATTTTCTCCAGGGCATTTTTGTATACCCCGATTATATCCCTGGGGCGGGCATTCCGGGCTTCCATGGCCAGGGCCTTGTAATAGCCTGCCACCCCCTGCATGAAAAGGTTGTGGCTCTTCTCTGTCTGCTTGAGTTCCTGTTCCAGAGAGAATCCTTCAATCCCCGGATATTTTTATTGTTCCATGGCCCAGGCGGTTTCAAGTAAAAAGGGGTCCTGGACCACCTGGAAACGGGTTTTTTTACTTAAGTTCAGGTATTTTTGGAGATATTTTACAGAGGTTTTAGTCTTTTTCAGCCTGAAGTTGGCGTGGGCAAGGGAGAGGAGCACATAGATCCGTGACCGGTAGCTCTGGCTGGTGGTCCAGATCTTGGCATACTCAAGGGCTGTGGCCATGAAAAGGGTATCGGCCGGCTTTCCGCTTAAGTGTTCCAGATCCTCCAGAGCCTTGTCATAGTATTTTTTGGCCGCATCAATCCGACAGGCTTTTCTTTGTTCGTTGCCTTCCTTGAGCAGCAGGCGGCATCCGGACAACTGGTTTTGAATTTTGAGCAAATGGGTTGTTAATCTGTGGTTTTTCCCGGGGAGGTCCGGCAGTTCCGATGACAAAATTTCCAGGGCTTTTTTGCCGGTTATCTCGATAACCCAGTCAATGGAAAAATCATCTTCAAAGATGGAGGCGTAGCTTAGGATATCCAGTCTGCTGTCTTTTTCCATTGTTGATTCCAATGTTGATTCCTTTGTATTAAAGTTTGGATGCATGGATCCCATTTTTCCATGGGCAGTAAAGTGGGTAAGATTCCCAGTGATGACATCAAAGGAGTGTTCTTCAACGGCCTGAACCTGGCCTTCCCCTGCAGGTTCCAGGGAGACAAGCATGATGCGTTTGTCTTCGGGCGCTTTTTTCCTTGAAATTAAGCCCTTGGCCATCAGGCGGTCCACCATTCGTGTGGCGGTGCTGATGGGAATTTACATCTCCCTGGAAATGGCCCCCATTGTTGACGGGGATTGCCTGCGTAAAAACTGAAGCAGAAAAATGGAATCATAATTCAAGCCGAAACCATGTACATTGGCTTGCTCAAATTTATAGATGGCACGAAAACAGCGAATAATGAGGGCATCAAACTCATGCCGGGATATATTTATGAAGGGATCAATAATGGGGTCCATGAAATATAGGTTAGAATTTTTATTTGCCATGCGCAAGTATTTTATTTGCACATCGCAAGTAAAATAGGTTTGGGAAAAAAGGGATTTCTATTTTTGTTATCATTCTCATATCAATACTTATTTCAAAGGATGGGCCTTTATGGGAAGGCCCCTTTCTGCTTGCAATCAAATTAAAACGATAGTATCTAAGTTTTTTTATGCAGAAAGACAAATTAGTGCGAAAAATTAGGATAAAATTGATGAAAATTAAAAATAACCTTGCTTTAATAGGGATGCCTGCCGTGGGCAAGAGCACCGTTGGGGTGCTGCTGGCAAAAAAACTGGGGCTTGCCTTTTTCGATACCGATATTTTGATCCAGACAAAGGAGCAGATGACCCTTACCCGGATTATTTCGGAAAAAGGTCTGGAACGCTTTCTTGAAATTGAGGAATCCCACTTGCTCAGCCTCTCCTGTTCACAGCATGTCATTGCCACCGGCGGCAGTGTGATTTACAGGGAAAAGGCCATGGCACACCTTGCCCGGACGGC
>PIVS01000616.1 GCA_003353855.1 Desulfobacteraceae bacterium | reverse complement strand
TTTTTTCCTGATCTGGTTATGAATATTAACCAGTTTTGTATCAGCCTGGTGAAGCCGGTCCGCAATCACCGAAAAAAGGTGTTTGGCAACATCCGGATATTTTTCAATGATTTCCCCGAGTTTATCCCCTGGAAACCGTTTGACCTTGGATCTTCCCTTTGAAATGATGGAGGCGGACCTGGCAGATTTGGTTATGGCCGCCATTTCACCAAAATAATCGCCGGGCTCACTTATTTCAGCAATTTTCTTGCCGCCTTTGACCACATGGAGTGCGCCCTGTTCCAATTTGAAAAAATCAATGTCTTTATTGCCCTCCCGGATTATCACATCCTTGTCTTCATATTGTTCCAGATCCGGATTTATAAGATATGCCGGCAGCGCTTCCTTGGTAATGGTGGTTTTTTTCAGCACCTCTTCAAGGGAGGTTTCCCCGGATTTGATTTTTACAAGTCCTGCATCCCTCAAGGTGATCATGGCTTCCTGTACGGCCACTTTTCTAAGTTGGTCTTCAGCCACCTCGGCACTTATGGCTTTACCCACCTCATCGGTTACTTCCATTAGTTCATAGAGCCCTACCCTGCCCTTGTATCCGGTTCCATTGCAGTTCCGGCATCCCTTGGGACCATAAATTTTCAGGTCAGGAATTTCCTCCCTTGAAAAACCGTATAGCTCAAGATCCTTGGGGTTATGGCCTGTAACAACCTGTTTGCACTGGGGGCATAATCTTCTTGTCAGTCGCTGGGACATAACCATGGTGATTGAAGAGGCCAGCATATAGGGGGGGATTCCAATATCTATCAGCCTGCCGATGGTGGAGGGGCAGTCATTGGTATGGAGGGTGGCAAAGACTAGATGTCCTGTCATGGCAGCCTTGATGGCAATTTCAGCTGTGTCCATATCCCGAATCTCCCCCACCATGATAATATCCGGATCCTGGCGGAGAAATGCTTTTAAAGCCGCAGCATATGTCATACCCACTGAATCTTTGACCGGCACCTGATTTATGCCCTTAAAATTAAATTCCACTGGATCTTCTGCGGTGAGGATTTTAATATCATCCTTGTTGAGCCGGTTCAAAACCGAGTACAGGGTGGTGGTTTTCCCGCTGCCCGTGGGGCCTGTGACCAGTAAAAGGCCGTAGGGCCTGGAGATACATCGCTTCAAGGTTTCATAGGTGGATGCTTCAAACCCCAGCTTGGTCAGGTTAATGCTCAGGGCACTCTGGTCCAGGATACGCATGACAATGCTTTCCCCGAATAGGGTGGGCAGGCTGGATACCCGGAAATCAATTGATTTTTTTTTCCCGAGTCGCAGCTTTATCCTGCCGTCCTGGGGAACCCTTCTTTCTGCAATATCCAGTTCCGCCAAAATTTTTATCCGTGAAATAACGGCATTTTTTATGGTAACGGGCAAATTCATTGCCTTGTACATGCCGCCGTCATGCCGGTATCTGACCTGGAATGATTTTTCAAAGGGTTCGATGTGAATATCGGAAACCCCGTCATTGATGGCCTTGGTCAGTATCCCGTTAACCAGCTTAATGATGGGGGCATCAGAAGCCATGAACTGGTCCTGGTCGTCTTCCTCTGGGAAGCCCACTTCGACTTTGCCGGCAGCCTCGGAAACCAGGGAACCAAAATCTTCCACAGAGGTGACCGGCTCATCATCCTCTGCATCCTCTTCAAAATGGAGAAAACCCTTATACTCGTCGTCACTGATTTCATAAAAATCACGATAGGCCTGGATTATATCATTTTCAGTGGAGACAAACACCTGGATGTTTTTTTGGGTTTTTTTGGTAAGCTCTTCGACAACGGTGGTATCCGTTGGTTCTGCCATAATAATAGAAAGATCATCACCCTTAAGTTTCAGGGGAAATACCAAATGATCTTTGGCCATTTCAAAGGGAAGAATTTTTAAGATGACAGGATCCGGTTTGATTTCACCCAGGCGTACTACATTATAGTTGTAGAGCCTTCCTAAAACATTGATAATCGTATCCGGATCAATGTAGCCCTTGTTCAAAAGAATGCTGCTTAACCGCTCATTGGTTTTTTTATGAACATCCAGGGCCTCTGTGAGCTGCATACTGGTGATCTGCCCTTCCTTTGAAAGGATTTCACCAATTTTGGTCTTGCCGGCACCCGATTGATCTTTAATTGTAGATTTAAGACTGGAAACTGATTTCGCCATTCACTTTTTCCGATGATCCATTTACTGATTATCTTTTATAGTTCTTAAAAACCCTTATACCCCCTGCCAATACTAAAAGTCCTCCAAGAATGTAGAAACAAAATTTTACCAGAAACAGTTTATCACTAAAAAATTTTATACCGGCAATCTGGGGTATTACCTGTGGTATGCGGTAAAAAACCCCAAAACCAACAGCTATCAAAACGAGCCCATAATAAAATGTAAAAGTTTTTTTGTCCATCTTAATTAACACCTTTCCAATGCATTAAGCTCTTTTTCAAAGCTTAGTTTTTTAAATTCCATTTCATCCATTTGTTTTTCCAGATCTTCAAACAAAGATTCAACCTCTTTTTCAAGGGATGCCAGTTCCTTAGCCAGGGTCTGAATGGCAAGACCGTCTTGGTCCTGGGATGCGATGAGCAATTTCTCATTCACCTTTTGGGTGTGGACTTCTTTTTCCTCTATCCTGTTTTCTATACGGGTAATTGCCTTTTGAATAGGATTAATTATCTTTGAACGGCTGGCAATTATTTCTGATTTTTTCTGGCGCAATTCCTTTTTGGACAGGGCAAGGGATCTTGGTTT
>PIVS01000615.1 GCA_003353855.1 Desulfobacteraceae bacterium | reverse complement strand
ATAAAATATCGTTTTTCAAGATCTACATACCCCTTGTCCCTGATGACACTGAGAATGGATGCATAGGTACTTGGCCGTCCAATACCATTTTTTTCAAGCTCTTTAACAAGGGAGGCTTCTGAAAAACGTGGCGGCGGTTTTGTAAAATGCTGTTTGGGAAAAATTTCCTTGGTTTTAAGAACTGCCCCTTCTTCGACATTTGGCAATGCCTGGATCTCTTTGTCCGTTGTTTTTTCCTCTGTGGCATACAATGCCGTGAACCCGGGAAATCGAACAGTGGAACCGCTAACGGAAAAAATATAGGCCTCTGTGGCCCGTATCATGATGGATTTTTGGTCAATTTGTGCCTGGGTCATCTGGGAGGCTACAAATCTTTTCCATATGAGATCATAGAGCTTATATTGGTCCTCGGATAAAAATGAAGCAATTTTTTTGGGTGTATTACACACCGAGGTGGGCCGGATAGCCTCATGGGCATCCTGGACCTTGTTCTTATTTTTAAAAACCCTGGGACTGTCCAGTGCATACTCTTTTCCATAGTCTTTGGTGATCAGCTCCAAGGCCTCCTGGGCAGCTTCCGGCGCAATACGAATGGAGTCGGTACGCATGTAGGTGATCAGGCCTTCTGGGCCGCCGGTACCAATTTCAACCCCTTCGTAGAGTTGCTGGGCCACCACCATGGTTTTCTTTGCAGAAAATCTGAGACGATTAATGGCATCCTGCTGTAGTTTACTGGTAATAAAAGGGGGCTGCGGGTTCCGCTTAATGGTTTTCTTTTTTATCTGGTCAACAATAAAGTCGGCATTATTAATATCTGCCAGGATACCCATGGCTTGGTTTTCACTAATAATCTTGGCTTTTTTATTATTGATTTTAACCAGGGCTGCATTAAAGGGTGGTGGGTCCTGGGCCAAAAGATCCGCCGTAATGGTCCAGTATTCTTCGGGTTCAAATTTTCTAATTACCCGTTCCCGGTCACAGATAATCTTAACCGTAACCGATTGAACCCGTCCGGCGCTGAGGCCCCGTTGAACTTTTTTCCACAAAAGGGGAGAAATTTGATACCCCACCAGCCGGTCTAATTTTCGTCTTGCCTGCTGGGCATCATATTTATCTGTATCCGGGGTCAACTTGTTTTCCAGGGCTTCTGTGATTCCCTTTTTAGTCAGTTCATGTATGAGTGTCCGGTGAAACACCCGTCCCTTTTTTTTGAGGATGTCCATGATATGAAAGGCAATGGCTTCTCCTTCACGGTCAGGGTCAGGAGCCAGATATACTTCGTTGCTGCCCTTTGCAATTTTTTTAAGATTGGCAATCACCTTGGCTTTGTTGGTGATATTAACATATTCTGCTTTGAAATTATCCTCAACATCAACCCCGAGGTTTTTTACCGGAAGATCTCGGATATGGCCTGCACTGGCAGCTACATTATAGTTTTTACCTATATATTTTGTAAGGGTTTTTATCTTGGTTGGGGACTCAACAATAATGAGCGGTTTTGCCAATTTTATTCCTCCGATAGTGAAAAATAATTTCCAGGATGCCGCTGGGCCAGACCATTAAGTTCAAGATCAGTTAAGCTTGCGGTGACAAAACCGCTGGCCATCCGGGTCGATTCGATAATCTTATCAATATGTTTGGGGTATGAATCGAGATGTTTATATACCAATCTCTGATTTTTGTCCATCAAAGGAGTTCTTTTTTTTGTTTTTCTTTCAGAAGCCTCAGTATTACCACAGAGTTTACCATCTGCTTGAACCTGTGCTTGTACATGGACAAATTGGTGAAGCTCGTCAAGGATATCCATTTGGTTTTCAACCAATTTGGCTCCTTGTTTTAATAAAGAATGGGTTCCACGGCTTTTAGGGGATTTAATACTTCCCGGTACGGCAAATACCTCCCGGTTATATTCTCCTGCAAGCCTTGCCGTGATAAGAGAGCCACTCCTTTTCTCAGCTTCAACCACAAGGGTTCCCGTGGAAAGACCTGCGATGACACGGTTCCTTATGGGGAAATTACGGGGAAATGGAATACAATTAATTTTAAACTCTGACATGATTGTGCCGGTGCTTTGGATCTGGGAAAACAGTCTCTTGTTTTCTTTGGGATAGATCAGGTTAAGACCTGATCCCAGAATCGCAACGGTTTTACCAGATGCGTTTAAGGCCCCCTTGTGGGCAGCAGTATCAATCCCTCTGGCCATACCGCTGACCACCTGAAATCCATTGGATGCCATGGAAAAAGAAAGATGTTCTGCAGTGTTTAATCCATAGGCAGTGGCATTTCTTGACCCGACAATGGAAATACAGGGAGCTGTTGTATCAAGGGTACCCACATAGGTTAAATAGGGCGGCGGATCATTAATTTCTTTGAGCAGGGTTGGATAGGCAGGATCCGTCAGGGTAACAATCTTGATTTGACGCGAATAGATCTGATCCAGTTCTGCCCTGGCTTGGGGCAAATAGCTTTTACACCGATGGATCTCCTTGATCACCCTGGATGAAATACCGAAAACAGTTTCTAATTTTTTTTTGGGTGCAGTCAGTACATTTTCAGGGGATATAAATCTATGAATCAGTTGTTTATAAAGTCGGTTCCCAATCTCAGGAATCTCTTTTAAAATAAACCAGGGTAAATATTTGTCTAAAAACGGATCCATTTAATGGTGAATTACTCAAATTGTTTTAATTTTTCCTGGGCCTTTTCAGCAGCGGGTGAAAACGGATATTTTGTTAGAACCGATTTCAGATAGTGGTGGGCCCGGTTTATATCATCCATGGACAG
>PIVS01001138.1 GCA_003353855.1 Desulfobacteraceae bacterium | reverse complement strand
GACAAACTAAAAATAGCCCTAAAATTAGACGACGCCGGTATCCACTACATCGAAGGCGGATGGCCCGGATCCAATCCCGGTGCCCAGCATTTCTTTGAACTGGTAAAAGATATTGAATTTAAAAATGCCAAAATTGCCGCCTTTGGTTCCACACGGCGCCAGGGAAAAACCTGTGAACAGGACAAAAATTTACGGGCTCTGGTTGATTCCGGTGCCCCGGTCATAACCATATTCGGTAAATCCTGGGACCTCCATGTGGAAGCCATCATGTCCAACACCAGGGAAGAAAACCTGGCCATGATCCAGGAAAGCGTTGCCTATCTCAAGACCCGGGACAGAGAAGTGCTCTATGATGCCGAGCATTTTTATGATGGTTACAAGGCCAATGGCGCCTATGCTCTTCAAACCCTTGAAGCAGCCGTTGAAGGCGGAACAAGCTTTTTGATCCTCTGCGATACCAATGGAGGATGCCTGCCCTGTGAAATTGAAACCATCACCAAAAAAGTGGTGGCCCATTTTAAAGCCAAGGGACGAGAAGACATCCAATTTGGCATACACACCCACAATGACTGCGCCATGGCAGTTGCCAATGCCGTGACAGCCGTACATGCCGGGGCCACCATGGTCCAGGGCACCATCAACGGATATGGAGAACGGTGCGGCAATGCGGATCT
>PIVS01000614.1 GCA_003353855.1 Desulfobacteraceae bacterium | reverse complement strand
CCCTCGGGGTCACCGGCGCCGCCATTGCCACCTGCACCGCAAAGATAGTCGAAAGTCTTTTCATGGTCGGCATCATATACGGGAAGCGCTATCCCCTGGTCGCCACCGTCAAAGAAATGTTCAGTTTTGACCGTCCCTTTTTTGGACGGGTCCTTGCCACCTGTTGGCCGGTATTTCTCAATGAGCTGTTCTGGGTCACGGGCATCAGTCTTTATAAACTCGTTTATGCACGCATTGGTACGGAGTCCATTGCTGCCGTAAACATTGTAACCACCATCGAAGAATTCATGTTCATCCCCTTTTTCGGCATCTTCCACGGGGGATCCATCATGATCGGCAACAGCATCGGTGCAGGGCAAAAAGAAACCGCTCATGCATACGGAAAGTTTCTTTTGATTGCCCAACTGATCATGGCTATCGGAGCAGGTGCTCTCATGATTTTTTCCCGAGGGTTTGTACTCTCTTTCTACAATATTTCCCCGGCCACCTATGAAAATGCCTATTATCTTATGCTGGTGTCAGGCCTTGTGTTCTGGACCAAAACGACCAACTTCACAAATATAGTCTCCGTACTCAGGGGCGGGGGAGATACCCGGTTCGGGTTTCTCCTGGACCTTACCGGTGTCTGGTGCATCGGGGTTCCCATGGCCTTTTTTGCCGCCTTCTACCTGAACCTTCCGGTATACTGGGTCATGGCCCTTATTGCCGTGGAGGAGCTGTTCAAACTGTGTGTAGGCATTCCACGGTTCTTTTCAAAAAAATGGATCCGTAACCTTGTGGAGGCTTGATGAAAAATTGCCTTCCCGTGTTTGATATCACTTGATATCAAACACGGAAAGGAGCTATAAGATAAAAAATCTATCAATCCATATGGAGAACACCATGTGTCATATACATAAAATCATTCTTCTAACAGCTCTCTTCCTTCTTTTTGCTCTTTGCCCGGCCAATGCCGGAATCCGCTGCGGCAATGATATCATTTCAACGGGAGATACCAAGGTGGAGGTCATGGTTAAAGTAAAAACCTGCGGAGAAATTTTGGAAAAAGATGGTTATGTCAGAGAAAAGACCTATACATCATCAGAAAACAAGGAAACCACGACCCAGACCAAAGTCGACCAGTGGTACATCCGGGTTAAGGAGAAGGGCAGTAACTATTGCTATCCCCTGACCTTTGAGGACGGAGAACTTACAACCATCGGGAGGTGGAGCCGGTGCAAGTAAACTGAAAATCTTTCGCCAACGCAAATAGCGATTTATTTTCAATAATTGTTTTCGAGCCTGAACACGTCCCATTTTGTAACCGGATTGAATCCAAGACTCTCAATAATATCACCCCCCAGGTTGAATGCCCTAAGTACTCTCATTTCAACTCTGGAACATGTCTCAGCTATTGACTGGTCTATGGCATGGTTCAGCAGCAACAACTTATTTTTTGGAGATCTGAACGCCTCCCTCAAATAAATATCTTCTATATAAAACACTGGTGAACCTGTATAGCTTGCAAATTTAAAACTATAAAGGTAAAAGCCCGCAGGCTGGTCTTCAATAAAACTTAAAAATGCATATGCAATCGGGTTCTTGCTTAAAAAGGCACTGGCATAAGAATCCCTTTGGGCGGTATACAGCTCCTCCTGATTTTCATCTGCTGCCAGCTGATAGTTCAGGTCAAATAAAACATCAATATTTGATTCTTCGACTTTGATAAAATTCATGGATAAAACAAATTTCCGATTTTAAATTAACATCATGGAAGAAAATCATTTCCCAGGGAAAAATGCAATAGGATAATTTTTGGTTAAGCTCCAATCAGCACCACCTATAGAATTGTTAAAACCTATAAAAATAATCAATTTGTTAAACTCTTTGGAATTTTATAGGTATTAAGCCTGTCTGAGCCCCTTATTACAAGGTCCGACCATCTAAAAACAGGAAAGCAGATCAGAAACAGGTAAGGATCGGCTCCAAAATTACTTGATCTTTTGTTTCCAAAATACCCAGTCTTTTAAGGGGTTTTGGAAACAATTTAGATCAAGTTATTTTGTAACGATTCCTAAAGACTTATTTTAAAGACAAGATTATTCAATCGGTAATAATTGTCCTGAACAATGGCGGGTGCAACGGCAGCAACCGGTAAGCGAGGCGACATTGATTTGAAAGTCCATATCTACCCCAAAATTGAACGCCAGTTGACTGCTCTGGAAGCCCGGGCCAATGCGCCAGCCTTTGCTGCAGAACGGGCAAGACAAATCATTGCGGCCCTGATCCGGGACGGTAATCCGGCCAATTCAGGCCTACTTCGGCGCAGGTCTGACAGGCGGGTAAAGAACTGCCTTAAGTTCAATCTGGGCAGCGGGTTCCGGCTGGTATGCATCAAGGAGAAGAACCATCTGTTTGTTATGTTTGTCGGCCACCATGATGCCTGTGATACCTGGCTGGATACCTATAGGAAAAAACGCCCTCATAAAACAGACCGGGACATGATCGCTTTACCGGTAGATACAGAGCCAGGCGGCCATACCGAAAAGACGGACCGGCCCGTTACAGATGAGAGTTTGACGGAAGACCATGGTTTATCCCCGTCTATACCCAGACATAGAGACCCCGGACTATACGAGTATCATAGATGGGAAAGCATACCGGCGCCTCTTGAACACCCTTGAAGACGCTGATAACAAAAATGCAGATATTATTAATTTAATACCGGGACCCATGGCAAATGATGGGTTACAAAAAATTTCCCCCGCCATTGTGACATCTGTCAATGATGAGATGATCATCATGCAAAATGA
>PIVS01000613.1 GCA_003353855.1 Desulfobacteraceae bacterium | reverse complement strand
CCATGGGGAACATGGCAGACCGCGGACAGGGAGTGGGACAAAGAATGGGCAGCCCCCAGGTCTTTCTGAAAGGCCACGGCGCCCATCATGGCTGCCAGCAGCATATATCCCCGGGCTTCAATGTTTTGTGGCTCCTTTACGGCAATTTCAAGGTATTGGGCCACATATTCTATTCCCTTGAGGGCAATGGCGTCGCACATTGGGTGAAAATCCTTGACTGCCAGGGCTTCAACACAATGGGTAAATGCGTCCATGCCGGTTCCGGCTGTCAGGGAGGCGGGCAGGCTTGTGGTGAGTTCCGGGTCAAGGAGAGCTATGGCAGGTCTTAAAAGGGGGCTGCACACCATGAATTTTCTGCCCTGTGAAACCGAGGTGATGACGGAACAGCTACCCACTTCGCTTCCGGTTCCTGCGGTTGTGGGTATGGCAATCATTGGGGGAAGGGGGCCTTTAATATTCTGGTTGCCTCCGGTTGAATTATCATAATCATTTACCCTGCCGCCGTGGGCAGCGATCACCCGGACCACCTTGGACGCGTCCAGGGCGCTTCCGCCGCCAAGGCCGATGACCCCGTCGCAGTCCCCTTTTTTAAAGACCTCAACGGCCTTGCTGATATCACTGTCCAGGGGATTGGGATTCACATCGGAAAACAGGGCGTATTCAATCCCGGCAGCCTTTAGAATTGTTTCAACCCTGGGGAATACATCTGTGTTGAGCATGCCCGGGTCAGTTACCAGTAACGGCTTTTTTATTCCTATATCCTGGACATATTCCGGAAGATTGTCGATGGCGCCGGCACCAAAATAGATGGTGTTGGGAAATGAAAATTGTGAAATATTGCTGGTCATTGTGTTTTTCCTTAAATATTGCAGTTTCTTTTTATTAAATGCCTGTTCTGTCACGCTAGTCCGGCATTATATGATTTCAAAGTACCGTGCAAGTTCCCAGTCAGTAATATGTTTTTTAAACTCATTGCTTTCATGTATCCGGGTGGCTGCATAATGATCCACAAACGTGTCACCGAAAAGCTGTCGGGCCGCAGTGGATCCTTTTAATCGCTGGGCAGCCTCCTCCAATGTTCCGGGAAATCTTCGTTCCCTGGGAAAGGTTTTGTCATAGGCATTGCCCTTGATGGGCTCGTCCGGCTCTATTTTGTTTTCAATCCCCCACAGGCCGGATCCTAGAGCCACTGCCCCGGCAATATAGGGATTTATATCTGCGGCTGTTACCCGGTACTCCACCCGCTGGGATTTTTCAGACCCCATGATCGCCCTCAGGGCACAGGTCCGGTTGTCCATTCCCCAGCTGGCATCGGTGGGGGCCCAGAATCCGGGAACCAAACGGGAAAAGCTGTTGATGGTGGGCGATACCATGGCCAGCAGCTCGGGCATGAGTGCCTGCTGGCCGCCGATGAAATATCTCATGGTATCGGACATCTTGTCTGTATTTTCCGGATTATGGAAAGAGGAATTTCCGTTAAGATCCTGGAGGGATAGGTGGAGATGGCCGCTCTGGCCCGGGCAGTCCAGAGACCATTTGGCCATGAAGCTTGCCATCCAATTGAATTTTTTTGCCAGCACTTTTATATAGGTTTTAAACAGGGCTCCCTGGTCTGCGGCCTTTAAAATGTCATCATAGCAGATGGCGGCTTCAATGACCCCGGGCCCGGTTTCCGTGTGGAGTCCTTCAAGGGGGAAATCCATGACCTTGCAAAGGTTTAGCATCTCTTCATAAAATTCATGGTATTCCGAGTTGCGGAGCATAGAGTAGCCAAAGAAACCCGGAGAGATATTTTTCATGTTCTGATAGTTTTTTTCTCTGACGGTATCCGAGGTTTCGTTGAATACAAAAAATTCAAACTCACAGGCCATTTTTGCCTTGAATCCCATGTCTTCAGCTTTTTTGATCACTCGCTTCAGCAGCCCACGGGGACAGACCTGTTCGGCTTTTCCATCAAATTCACCGATGAACAACAGGGTGTTTTTTTCCAGGGGAAGCTCCCTGCAGCTTTCCGGGACAATCCGTACAGGGGCATCGTTGTATCCGGTATGCCATCCGGTGATGGTAACATCGGTGTTATAGAGCTGGTCATTTGAATCCCAGCCGAAAACAACGTCACAAAACTCAAATCCTTTTTCAAGGGCTGTCAAAAATTTAGAAACCTGCATGTATTTACCCCGAAAGATACCGTCAATGTCAAAGATACCAACTTTGACATAGTCAATTTTTCTTTCCTGGATAAGTTTTTTTGCCTCTTCTATTGTCTTTATGTTCAAAGCTTTCATCACAAACCCTTTTTTGTATAAAACATCGATAATGTGAGAATTGGCTAAGCATCTGTTGTCATCCATTGTCATCTATTTTCTGGATAGACCATTTTGATTGGTTATGCAAACTCTCTTTTAATTTCCATAATAAAATTCAGGCAGCCACAGGGCGATCTGGGGAAACATCATGATCAGCACCTGCCAGGGACCCAGTCCCCATTTTTTCAGGCCTTCCGATTTATTGGCCATTTTTATCCCGGTTTCTGTTGAGAGAACCGCAAACAAATTTTTCCTCCCATGATGAAAGTGCAGGTTATATTTTGCCCTTAGGAAGCAGATTTTACAGATAGTTTTTTATACTCCCATATGATATTAGTTTTCTTATGAAAACTCAAAAATTTTATGCCTCCAAAGTTGGTCTTGTATCTTTTTCTCATTTTATCCATGATGTGTATACAAGCTTTCTATCCCCCCTGCTGCCCCTGATCATTGAGAAGCTGTCCCTGACCCTGAGCCAGGCAGGCCT
>PIVS01000612.1 GCA_003353855.1 Desulfobacteraceae bacterium | reverse complement strand
GGTATCCGCCGCAAGGGCAAGGTTACTGAAAAACTTGAGAAATTTTCCATCATCAAAGCCCTGGACAGCCTGGATGACTGTGATGTGGCCCTTATCCTCATTGACTGCGAGGAAGGTATCACGGATCAGGATATCACCATTGCCGGATATGCAGAAAAAAGAGGGTGCGGTGCTATTTTCCTTCTCAATAAATGGGACCTTGTGGACAAACAGGAAAAGAGCCAGAAAGAATTTCTCAAAGAGCTGAGAGCCATGTCAAAATTTCTTGCCTATGCACCTGCCATGACCATCTCTGCCCTGACCGGCCAGAGGTGTCATAAGATTTTGGATGAAGTGGCCAGGGTTCATGGGGAATATTGCCATAGAATTAATACCGGGGTGTTGAACCGGATCATTGAGGATGCTGTTTACCGGGAGGAACCCTCTCTGCACAAAGGCAAGCGCCTTAGGTTTTTTTATGCCACCCAGGTGGCGTCCAAGCCCCCCTGTTTTGTCTGCTTTGTCAACTATCCCAAGGCCGTCCATTTTTCCTATAAACGATACTTGATTAACCAGCTGCGGCAGATGATACCCTTGAGCCTTACGCCCATAAAACTATTGTTCAGGGAAAAAACAGGTAAAATTGTTTTTTCAGGCAATACAAGGGAGTTTGAACGGATTCAGAAGAAAAAAAGAAAAATTACCACCAAAATGGACAAGCAGCGAAAAGATCAGAGCCGAAAAAAAAGAGAACGAGACCAGAAAAATTCTTCCAATGGATTTGTTTGAATCAAATGCCCAGAAAGCGATGCATCTATCCGCTCCTCTGGCGGATAGGATGCGGCCGGACAGCCTAAATGAGCTGATCGGCCAGGAACATATCACAGCCTCCGGGAGCTTGCTGCACAAGGCCATAGAAAATGACCGGATCTTTTCCATGCTCCTTTGGGGGCCGCCCGGTTGCGGTAAGACAACCCTTGCCAATATCATTGCCAAGGTTACCCAAAGTGAGTTTGTGAGGATCTCAGCTGTTTTGTCCGGGGTTCGGGATATCCGGCAGATTATTGACCGGGCCAAGGAAAAAAGGAATTTGTACAAAAAGCGGACCATCCTCTTTGTGGATGAAATCCATCGGTTCAACAAATCCCAGCAGGATGCCTTCCTCTTTCATGTTGAAAACGGTTTGATCACCCTTGTGGGGGCCACCACTGAAAATCCCTCCTTTGAGGTGAATCCCGCCCTGGTTTCCAGGTGCCGGGTTTTTACCCTGAAAAGCCTTGACCATACTCATATTCTGCAAATTTTAAAGCGGGGCCTGACAGATCAGAAAAAAGGGCTTGGCATGGCAGAGGAAAGTTTTTCTACCGAGGCCCTTTCCCATATTGCCATGGTTTCCGACGGGGATGCACGCATCGGCCTTACCAACCTTGAAACCGCAGCCCTCCATTTTGGTCCTGGAAAAACTATAAGCGCCACAAAGGTTGGAGAGGCCATTGAAAAAAAATCCCTTTTATATGACAAGGCCGGAGAAGAGCATTATAATCTGATTTCAGCCTTTATCAAAAGCCTTCGGGGCAGTGATCCCGATGCTGCGATTTACTGGCTTGAAAGGATGCTTGCCGCAGGAGATGACCCCTATTATATGCTGAGAAGGATGATCCGATTTGCAACAGAGGATATTGGTCTGGCAGATCCCGGCGCCTTAACCATGGCCTTGAATGCAAGTGAGTCTTTTCGAATACTGGGCCGCCCCGAGGGGGATGGGTCTTTGTTCCAGGCAGCGGTGTATCTTGCCACCGCCCCCAAGAGTAATGCCGTGTATGCGGCCCATAAGGCTGTAAAACAAGCGGTTGCCGACACCGGATACCAACCCGTACCCCTTCATATCCGAAATGCCCCCACCTCTTTGATGGCCAAGATGTCATATGGTAAAGGGTATAAGTATGCCCATGATTATAAGGACGGGTATGTGCCCCAGTCATATCTTCCCCCTGCCATGGAGGATCAGCGGTTTTATGTTCCCACCCAAAGGGGGTATGAAAAAATTGTGAAACAACGCCTCGACGCCTGGATTGACCTGAAAAAACCAACCTGAAAAAATCAACCTGAAAAATTTGATTAGGACGGGTCTCCTATTCCTGCGGGGGTTTTCTGAGTTGGATGATCCTTGAAAGGGCCAGGTCGTATTCATTCCACCCGTCCAGATAGGTACTCAAGGCTTCCCTGTAATGGTGGGCTGCAGTTTCTTTATCCTTAATCCCTTCCGCCCATAACCCTAAGGCCGTGTGCAGGGTGATTAGTTTTTCAGGATCCCGGCCGGCCAATTTTACCAGGTTGTCCTTGTTTTCCTGGGCAAGGTGTTTGCTGATAATTGAGTACCAGGGGTCCCGGGTCCGGGATTGGAAGTTCATAAGATGGGGCTTTGCATTCTTGGGTGAGGTAATGTTGAGGATTTCTCCTTTTAAGAGGCCCAGGCTTAGGCTCAAAGCCGTTTCCCGGGAAGGCTCGGAAAAGAAACGATCAATAAAAATCAAGGATTTTTCCCATTCAGAGTTCATGGCATGGAAAAAGGCCACCCGTCCGATAATGGTCCTGTTGTCCGGTGCCAACTTAAGAAGGGTTTCATAGGTTTTTATTTTCTCTTCATGGCCGGTTTGAGGGGATTCAAATTGGTTGATCAGAACCGAGGCTGCGGTGTACCTTTCCTTTGCCTTTTTCCTGTTTTCTCTTGCTGCTTTCCGGAAGGTGAGAATTTGAGCCTGGTGTTCATCTTTGTTTTCAACAAAAACAGCATGTCTTTCCAGGAGTTCATCAA
>PIVS01001137.1 GCA_003353855.1 Desulfobacteraceae bacterium | reverse complement strand
CCGATAGCAGATGTCCGGGTGGAAGGGGTTAACAAAAAGGGAAAAATTCTCTTTAATCTGACCACCAATGCACAAGGGATTGCCAAGGTGGCCGGCGCCTTTGAAGGCCTTACCCTGGTAACGGCCACCAGGAAAAATCATGTCAGCCTCCTGCCCATGGATGTGCCGGCCATGGATTTGTCGGAATTCAAAATGGCCACAGAGCCTTTCCGGCCCGTGGATCTCTTTGTATACGGGCCCCGGGATATTTACCGGCCCGGGGAAGTGGTGACTATTGACGGACTGCTGCGCGACCAGGACGGCCGGATGGCAACCGGGCTTCCCATTAAAGCGCAGATACTGCAGCCCGACGGCCGCATGGTCCATGAATTTACCTGGAAGGGCAGCAATTTTAATTATTATACCCATACCTATCATCTGCCCCCGGATGCCGTGACCGGCAGGTGGCGCATTCGTTTTACCCATGCAGAAAGCAAATTAAAGGAATACTCCTTTATTGTGGCGGAGTTTCTTCCCGAACGAATGAAACTGGTCATTGAAAATAGAATGGGCCGGTCGGATATTCTCCCGAAAAATCAGGACCTTGGAATTAAACTCAAGGGAGATTTTCTGTACGGTGCCCCGGCGTCCGGAAGCCGGGTCGATGCCATGATCCATATCAAACCGGCCCGGGAACT
>PIVS01000611.1 GCA_003353855.1 Desulfobacteraceae bacterium | reverse complement strand
GATCTGGAGCAGACGGCTGGAAATCGCCCCCTTCGGGCAGCTGGGCGTGGGCTCTCCCCCCCATCGGACCCATGTGCCGCGTACTCTATAGTGGCCTTTGCTGGCTTTTCCTTTTCACCACCTGCCCCTGCACCTGAAACTCCCGTCAATAATAGACTAAGGGCGATTAATATGATTACCATCAATGTCTTTTTCATATCAAATTCCCATGCCCTGAAGATGTGTAGAAACTTTTCGATAACATTCCGAGTGTTGCAAGGACGCGCTGTCATCGGGCTATTTCACAAAACCCTTTCAGCATAGGTAAAGGTATATTCTTTTGATCCAAAAATCAATAAAAAAAGTCTATAGTAAAGGGTGTTGAAACCATTCAATTTGTATGCGGATTATAAATGTCCGCCTCCCTTTTAATCATCTTTTTTTAAGTTTTTCTGCTCGAATTGTCTGTTATGTTACCTGATTGTGTTTTTAGCCTTTTAAAATCTCATCTCAGAGCGGCTCATTATATAATTCAGGTAATATCAAAACAATCCGATCAAATCGGCTCTGAAAAATTTCAATATTTTAGTTTTGTAACCTTTCTCTTATCCTGTGGCTGTGAATAACTCCTTTTGTCCGTCATCTTTCTTCTTGATTTTTTGTCTTGTGCCTGCCATTTCTATCAATAATGTTGCTATGGTCGTGAATGTAGAACGGCCAATAACCCCATCCTGGCTTCTTACTCTTGTATGTTCAAGACCTTCTCATTTTTTCATCAAGTTAAAAGGCCTCTCACAGTTTTTTCGGATATCTATTGCTTGTTGGGATGAATCAAGAAAAGATGGCATTGGTTGGAAATGTCCTTTATCAAATGCAATAGTCCTTGATTTGGAACAAGTTGATTCAAATATACATTCTCCGGAAGTTGCATCACATTTGAATTCATGCCCGTCTTGTGAAGTTCCCAAAATTTTAATTGGAATTTCACAAAGATCATTACAAGTTACTCTCACTGGAGATTCCAAAACATTATCGGGTAACAGCACCGTTTCAGACGGCGGTGCTACAATATACACACCAGTTTCTTCAAGTATCGAACCATCTTTATCATGATACGCCTGATCAGCTGTTATCAATTTCATATCAATACCCAGTGCCTTGGCAAGATGGATCAAGGGTTTAAAAAAAGGCTGTCATGATGATTTGCTGCTCCAACAATTGAAACCAATGGGAAACTATGCCCCGTTGAAGGATTTATAGCTGTTAATGTATGTAGCGGTATCCGATAACATAATGGGACTTATCTCTTTTATTGCGGCGTTTCCCACAATCACAGTCGGGATCGGAATAAATTCGTATCTTTTTGCCTTTAACCTTGATTGTACATAGAGGATAATTAATTTCAGCAGGCAGCTCAGTTGAGTCAACTCCATGCACAACAGTATTCTCAAGGCAACCAGATTTATGAAAATGATATAGGATATACACAAGAACATTCATCAGGTGTTTAAAAGTTAAACCTTGCCGAAAATGGCACAACTCAGTGTGATGGACTTGATCTTTGGTGTTTAAAGGCAGCCTGATGAATCTTCTATTTTGCTTTCTTTCTTTGCCAAAATATTCGTCTGTGCAAAACTTCCTGTAACTTATTTCAGGGTATTTGATAATTTTTAAAATTTCCATCCGAAATAATTGGTGAGGATGAATTTCCCTATGCTGAGAGGAATAACCTTCTGGCGAAATTAAGCTGTTGATAATTGGATCATCAAAAAGTTCATCAATAAATTTCAGTTCCTGATCAACGATCTCGGGGAATGGTTTTCTTATTTTGTCAAAATTAAAAAGATTATCGCTGTAAAAATCTTCTATGTATTCAGCCATTTCAGAGAGGGTTCTGATCCCTCCTGATGGTGTTTGATTCTCAGTTCCTGTAAGCTGTTTTATGGGAAGGTCTATAATCTGAAAATAATCATAATTGTTCACCACTTCATCCATGACTTGTTTTGCCACTTCTTTTTTGGATTTCTTGGTCATCGATTTCAACACCCTTTAAATACTTCATTCTTTTGCGGAGCAGGTTGATTTGGTATTTTGCATCTTTTGCTTTTATTTTCCATTTATTCCTGCTGCCTTCAAAAAATCTGATCAGCTTCCACTTTGGACTCTTGTACTTTTTTCCAGCTGTTTCTCGATCATGTTCGGTATTCATTATAGCCCTCATGTAATGGTCTGTAATTCCAATTATTTACATGAGATATAACTACTTGAATTTACTGAAAAAGCCTATATTTATTTTATGTTCAATAATTTCAGCATGTTAGGGTGGATATCCAAGAACATTTATGGGAACTTAATTTTTAGTTAATTCCATGGCTTTTTAGCCAATTTTCATCACCCAACATCAATGCTGGACAAAGTAATAGAATTTTATTAAAAGAGGTTTGAGACTCCAAGATTTTCTAATAACGTATAATCAGAGCCGGGAACTGATCTATTCAACTAACACTTTATTATGAGGGATGAAAAAAATGCCTAAAAGAAATACGTTTTTATTGCCTATTTTCATAATAGTAATTATGACTTTTTTAAGCACCAATACCTTCTCTGCTGACAAGGAGCTATCCTCTTTTACAATAGCCTTAATTGAACCTATCGAAGACTCACCACTTAGCAATATGGTTCAAATTCATGGCGGCACTTTTACCCCATATTTACCACGTAAACAGGTTAAGCAGCCGTAGTCATTGACGTCCCGTTTTTTTTCGTAGACGTAATTTCTGCTGAGAAATAAACTTTTCAGTTCTTTATGATATCAAGCGCAAG
>PIVS01000610.1 GCA_003353855.1 Desulfobacteraceae bacterium | reverse complement strand
GGACTAAAATAGGAAATCTGGCTCCAGGGGCAAACCCCTGAACAGGTGCCGCACTGCATGCAGCCCATAAAATTATCCCCCACATCCTTTGTAACGGTCTGAAAATCAACCTGGGATTCCTTGACCACTTTTTCCTTTAACGTGGTTAAAAAAATGGCAAGGGGCCTGTAAAAAAGATGGGATAATTTCCCAAAGGGAAGCATGATACTGAGCATGCCCACAACGATTCCCACATGGATGGTATAGATGGAATAGGTGGCAATGGGCCACCCGGCAAGGCGGAAGATATGAACCAGGATTCCGGTAAAAGCTGTCACAAACAATAGAATCAGAAAAAACACATCGGTAAAATCTGAATATCTGTGAAGCTTTTCTTCCTTTACGAACCACCTGCTGTACAGCATGTTTCCGGAAACCAGCATGATGGAAATGGTGGCATAGTAGCCGAAAATTCGTGTGGGGTGCCAGAACGGATGAACAATATCTGTCTGGAAGGCTTCAAGGAAACCTATGATGAGAACTTCCATTGTAATATAACCGGAAAACAAAAAAAAATGTCTCATCCAGCGGCTTGCGGGTCCTGTCCCGCATTTACGCCACCGTTTCTGGGTCAGATAGTGGAGCAAAAAAATGGGGGCCTGGGTCAGGTAAGTGACAATGGGTATTTTGGTCCCCTTCATGATTCCCCGGTACATTAAGAACCCGTTTGAAAGGAGCAAAGCCCCAAGTATGCCAAACATGATCTGATCACCGATATGCACCCAGTGAGGGGGGGCAAAGGAATTCAAGGCGACACGATCGGTGATAACAGGCCCGTGTCCAAACAAAAAAAGCAGAACAATTGCCAGGGTTACCCCGAAAAAAGCGCCCACCTGCCATTTGGGTGAGGAATAAAACAATTTGGCAAGGCCTGTCCAGTCAAACTGGGTTGTCAGCCAGCGCCGAGTGGCCATCATGGTTTCCGCAGGCTCCGCACCCCGGGGGCAGTCGGTGTTACAGTCACCGCAATAATAACAGAGCCATGGCTCTGGTGATTCCAGTAACTTATCTTTCAGTCCCAGCTGAAGATAACGGTATATCCTCCGCGGAAACGTATTGGTGCCACTTGACAAGGGGCAGGAGGCGGCACAGTTTCCGCACTGCATGCACAGATCCATATCCTTGGCACCCAGTTTTTCTATTTCACTGAATAAATTTTGATCAATCCTGTTATTCCCCAAAACAATTCCCCCAATAATGCACTAAATAAAAACAATCCAGATATCTGTTTAAAAAATTTAAGTTACTATTATTCATTGAATTCCCCATTCGGATTAGAAAGCTTGATTATTTCCAATTCCTTAATAATCGTTTCCAAAGAATCTACGGCAATCGGCTTTTCAATGAATTGATCAATTCCGGCCCTGGCAATTCCCAGGACCATCTCGTTATTCGTAACGGTGGCCATTAAAATTCTTGTGGCATTCGGATGGAGTTGCGCAGCCTCATTCAAAAAATAAATCCCATCCATATCCGGCAGGAAATAATCTGCTATCACCACATCAACCTCTTGGTATTTCAGGGAATTCAGACCTTCCACTCCGGATTTGAAAATCAAAAAATCTGTCCGGGTACCCTCAAAAAAAAGATTCATGGAATCACGCACATGTTTATCATTATCAATGAGCATGATGTGAAGGGATTTTTCTTTCATATTTTTTCTATTAACCTAAAAAAATTGTGTTCATCCATTGCAATGCATCGATTATTACAATGCATATAATATATAAAAACCAAGAGCAGAAACCATGCCAGGCAATTCGAGCAAATCTTTATCTTGTAAATACAATCAGTTATGCTTTTGCCCCCCTTTTTCCATCCCCATCCCTTTTCCTTTTTTTATGGAAAATTCAAAAAGGTTTTAGAACGATTTCAAAATTTCGCAAAATTTATAATTTCCGGTTTTTCCGGATTGACCCGATTCTGATTCCCTGGTCCCCGAAATCTGACCTTTCTTTTGTTCATGTAATCTCACTTCAGTCCGGACTGTTAGAATCCAACAAACGAGTAAGATAAACTTTGTTTTTACATGACATTTCAATAAGACTATACCTGTATATACAATCACCCTTGTAAATTTTAAAATTTTATGATTGACTGCACATAAAAAAAGAAGATCTGGAAAAACAAACACACAAATGAATACTCTGGGAGCTATTATGAAATTTGTAAAGGAACCCACCTATAAAAAATATATCACCGGTACCATACCCAGATTTGATGACAGGAATACCGCTTTCAGCAGGGGACATGTTGAGGGAAACAAGTACACGGCAATGCATAATATGTGCATTGAAAACTTCAAAAAAGGTAAAGAGGGTAAGTCAATCATTGATCATGCCACATTTGCAGCCGGCGCAACCGTGGATTATGTTGTCAGAAAAAATCTTCTGGGCCGTGAAATGATACCGGTGTATAATACGGATTATCAGCTCCAGTCCATAGATCCTGAAAAAATGTCAACCCTTCTCAAGGATAAGGCAAAATGGATTGGTGCTGACATTGTGGGAATCGCAAAAATTGATCCCCGCTGGATATACACCCATTGGGGGCATCAGAATGTACGGTATTCCGAAGCTGCCAAAGTAGGAGACCCCATTCATCTGAGTCCGGACTATAAATATGTGGTGGTCATGGCCCATGAAATGGGTTATGAGGTTGTAAACAGAAGCCCCGGGGTTGAAGCAGATACTGATATTGGTTACTCAAAGGGATCCTGGTGCGCCACATCCCTTGCCACTTTCATATCCGAGTTGGGATATAA
>PIVS01001136.1 GCA_003353855.1 Desulfobacteraceae bacterium | reverse complement strand
TCTTGAAGCGTTTTTTAGTAACAATCGAGGTCGTAGTAAAGGCGGAAGGGTATTGAGGCCCAAAGTGCTTGAAAAAGCCCAGAGTCTTCTTGATCAAGGTTTCGCGAGAAGGGAGATCGTTGAAGAACTTAAGATTAAATGCGATACCCTTCGAAAAGCTATCAATGATGGTCGCCTTAAAGAGCCAGCAAAAAAGAAATTTGAATCAGCCACGAACAAATCAGAGCGTACTGTTGTTGATGCAGCCGCCGCCGAAGGAATGGGCACAGCCTGTACACGAGTAGAGGAACGGGTATCAACGGCTTTCGGAGTCTGTGAAGGAGCGCCTGTTCGTTTTGAGTCTTGTCTGGATGTACCCAATGGGGGTGTTCTATGCGCTTTGCCAGCATTGCTTGCTAATGGGCTGTTGGAGGGAGCAGAACAGCTTCTTGGTACTGTTAAAGGATATTATACGACATTCCATGTTCTTTTATTGTTGGCGTTCACTGGTCTTTGTCGTATTGAAACGATGGAAAAAATGAGGGGACAAGCGCCAGGGGAATTTGGAAAACTACTTGGCCTGGATCGTATTCCGGAAGTGCGCTGCTTAAGAAAAAAAATAGATGCTTTAAGCACCGGGAGTACGGCGGAGCTGTGGGCTGCTCATTTAAGCAGGCATTGGATGGATTCAGATACAAATT
>PIVS01001135.1 GCA_003353855.1 Desulfobacteraceae bacterium | reverse complement strand
GTTGAATTCAGAAGTTTTTCCAAGACAGCCGGCTTTACCGGAACCCGCTGCGGGTTCACCGTTGTGCCCAAGGAGTGCATGATTTTTTCTTCAACCGGAGAAAAAATTTGCCTTCACAGCCTGTGGAATCGCCGCCAGAGCACAAAATTTAACGGGGTCTCCTACCCGGTTCAAAAAGCTACAGAAGCGGTATACTCAGAAGAGGGACAGATCCAGGTCAGACAGTTGATCGATTATTACCTGAACAATGCCGAAATTATCCGCAAAACAATAGGAGAACTTGGATTTGATTATGTTGGCGGGGATAATTCTCCCTATATCTGGATCGACGGAAAGGGAAGGGATTCCTGGGACTTTTTTGATCTTCTGCTTAATAAGGCCTCGGTGGTATGCACCCCCGGCGGCGGTTTTGGCCGGTGCGGCAACCCATATATAAGGATCTCTGCCTTTAACAGTCTGGAAAATGTGACCCTGGCCATGGAACGGGTGAAAGATGCATTAAAATGAACCATTTTTTCAATGTAAAAACCCTTGAAGAGGTTTTTTCCCTGGGGGAACAATTTCCTGCTGTGGGAACCCAAACCATTGATGTGGGAGATTCTTGTTCCAGGATTTTGGCAGCTGACCTGATTGCGAAAAGAGATATGCCAGGGTTCAGACGGGCCACCATGGACGGGTAT
>PIVS01000609.1 GCA_003353855.1 Desulfobacteraceae bacterium | reverse complement strand
TGGAAAAATAAAAATATGGCTGAATTTGAGTATAGAACACCTGTAATCCCTCCACTCAATTTCAAAAATATCAGCTCCAAAAGGTGTCAAATACTGGAATCTGAGAGCCTGAATTATCAAGATTATAATCTTCAACATATGTTAATTCAGGAATATAAACAGGTTCTACCTCAGGCGGATCATGGTTACGAATATCCCAAAGATTTAAATGTTTTAAAATCTTATCGTAAATATTCGGGTTAGTCATGGATGACTTGATTTGAGCAAAACTCTAAATTTTTTATCAAGAGGAAAGACCCAAATATCTTTGATGGGAACACAAATTTTTCCTGGCTGTCCGCCAAGTTTCCCACGGCCTTTAGTTTCTCCGATGTTTTGCCAGTTTGCGGCTTTATAACAAGTACCTTTAAATCGATCTTTCTGAACGAAAGATTCTAACAGCACTGGCCGGATATTGTATCTCTCTTCCCAATCATCCGGGAGATAGCGGATCATTAAAGAAAGTGTTTTTGAAGCAAGATTCTTCGATTGAATCCATGGTAAAATAAGGAATCGGGCATTATTTACGACCAAATTCAAATTAGCTTTTCTTTGGTCATGAGTCCACCCAATGAACTGATCTCTTGGTGCAGTTTGCCATGCAGCTGCTCCGAAGCCGGCCATCGCAACAATTTGTTCGCCTGCGGTTATGAAATAGCGAAGTTGAGCTCCCGGAAGGAGCTTATGGCCAAGATAATGATATCGATCAATGTACTCATTCCATAAAGCTGAAGTGGTCTTGGTGACCATTTGTAAACGTAGTTGCGGCAGTTGATTGACGGGACAAACAACTGGCTTTTGTGGATCAGTGGCATTTGTGAACTCAATTGTTCGTACCGGCTTTTTTTTTCGAGTGGAAGCAGGCAAGCTTATCAATCCATCTTTTTGCGTACGCAGCATGGCAACACGGCACGACATATCCTTGAGCTTTCCATCAGGTTTTAACCATTGAAGTATCCGGCACACTTCAGTGGAGAGCCTTGTTCTGTTGAATCCTGGGTTGCGTTTTATCAGGGATTTAATCTGTTCAAGTTCGACGGGAGTGAACTCCCGTCCACAGTAGCGGGTCATGCTGTGTCAGGTGGGCGGGAAAGATTTTGTTTGCGTCCCTTGTCCATTTCCCATGGAAGAAAAATAGATAGATCTTCAGGTGCCTTGCCGTGATTTTTAGTACAGGCGGTCAGGTACGCCCTTAACCAGTGGTTGCAGTTTATTTTCCATAACCCCAGAGTTTGAAAAATGGAGAACATTATTGAAGCCAATTGGGAGCTCCACAGACTGCCTGAACCATAAAAATTTTTACGCCCTGTCACAGGATTGCGGATGGATTTTTCTCCGGGATTATTATCCATAGGCACTTCCGGGTGATCGATAAATACGCTCAGGCCCTTCCAATGATTCTTAAGGCTTGTCAAAATCTTGTATTTAACTCTGGTCAGCAAATCTAAATCGAGATCATCCGGATCATGTGATGCTATAAAATTGTCTCGTTCCTGAACGATTGCGTCCATCTTTTCAACGAGTTTCTCATGCTGCTTTTTGAATGATGCGTCTTGCCATTGAATGGGAAGTTGTTGATCAAACCGTTTACAACGCTGATTATTGATGTGATACAGCTCTCCAATTTTTTCAATCCAACAAAGCGCCCACTCTTCCAAGGCTGGATATTTTCTGGCAGCATATAGATAGTCACGTCGAACATGTGCCCAGCAAAAGGCCAGGACAATGGAGGGCATCTGTCTTGCCAGGGATTTATAGGCACTGTACCGATCACAGATCACAATAATTTTTTGCTGCTGTATATTTTTAAAATATTCCATGGGAACATCGGCACCACGGCCCGGTGCAATCTGGAAATAAACAACGGATACAGAACGGCTGACCCATAACCACCAACGATTGCCAATTTTATTATCAACGGTCTCAAAAACCTTCCAGCTGCTTTCATCATTATGGAACCGATCTTCTGTCATTTGATGGTTATAAAGTGCATCGTAAACAGGTTGAAACATTTTTTTCAGTGTTTTTAAACCACCGGCAATGGTTCCTGGAGAAATGGGTAGACCAAGCTCTGCATATTGATTCAAAAGACGATTGGTTGGCTGGCAATAATGGAATTTGGTTAAAAAGACTGCTTCCCAGATTTGAATCTCATATGGGCTTCTGGGAATAACATTGGCGGGTATTGGCGCCGTAAGTTTATCGGGTGTACCCTTGCAACAACAGCCTTTTTTCATACTTTGCCGTTTATATTTACGGACATGTGCCTTGACGTTAACTTCGTATCGAATTGATTCTTTTTCCCCATGCTCATCGGAAAGGTATGGTTTTCCGCATACCTGGCATATTGGAGTTTCAACGAACACTATTTTTTTTTCTTGCATTGGAAGATCGGGACGCTCGGTAAGTCCATGCCCCTCACTGCAGGGTTGCTGAGCATTGATTCTCAAAGGTTGTAGCGGTTGCATAATCTCACTTGGGCTTTCCAAGCAATTTGACAGATTTCATGAGGTAAGCCTTCATTGCGCTTTGCAATAGCCCGACTTTTTCTGGCAGGCAGCCTATATGCTTGAGCCGCCTCAATAAGGGCTTTACGAACGTGCCTGTTCCCCGTTTTTGTTATGTTCCCCATTCTTTTTTTATCTCCACTAGTGTGTTGAGATGGTACAAGGCCCAGATAGGCTGTTAACTTTGTCGGAGAATTAAAACGGGTAAGATCTCCAAGCTCGGATACTACAACTGCGGATACAATGTCTGAGACCCCGCGCAATG
>PIVS01000608.1 GCA_003353855.1 Desulfobacteraceae bacterium | reverse complement strand
AAAATAGAATTTATTTTGATTCGGCGGGATAGTGGCGGGGTAAGCGGGGGATGATTTATTTTCTATTGGCGGGGTATTGCGGCGGGGTGATGCCCCATTGAACCGTGACAGTATTTTGTCAATGATTCTGGGGTAAGCCGTTACAGTATTTGCATCTTAACATGTGAGACCTGATTGCCTTACAGAGTCTGCTATTGATGCAATGACAAAAGCAGGTGTTTTAAATGTTTGTCTTGGAGTGGAAAGTGGTTCACCTGCCGTCCAGAAGCAAATGGGTCGTTTCATGACCAAGGAAACCATAATAGAAAGTTTTGAGAAGCTCTGGAAAAGAAACATGAATATTCATGCTTACTGGATAGTCGGTCATCCAGGGGATAGTCCGGTTGAGGCGCAAGTCTCTATTAATTTTCTACGTGATCTCTATTATAAAAGTTCATATTTTACTAGTACCTTTATGATGTTTCTACCTTATCCTGGCACTCGTTTTTTTAACAATCCGGAGAAGCATGGAGTGGAGATTTTGTCATTGGATTGGACAAAATGGGACAGAAAAGGTCACGTTCCCCCATCGCAACTGACGACATTTTCTGCAGATGAAATTTTTCAGAATTATAAAAGCTATAAAGAGATTCAAACGCTTGCAACGTTGGCAAAGTTTGAGTTCGTAGAGCCAGTTTTTTTTAACGATAGCGAATAATAGCCAGTGATATTCTGAGCCTTGTTAATAATTGAATAAAGTCGGGCGTGGCCATCTCCATTTTGAAAAGCAAGGTACGATGGAGTTAATTACCTCAACTCATAGCAATTATCAGGGTATTTCAGTTATAGGGGGACTAAAAGATAATGACGATACAGCTCAATCCATACCATTTATTTCAGCATGACGGACGCCATGTCTTGATCAATATAGATAAAATGTCTGCTTGCCATATAGAAGATAATGCAATTACATCAATGCTACAAGATCTTCGTAGGCACTATAGTACTCGCGTCGAAAATATAATGGAGCAAAGATTAAAGCAACTCAATCTGATCCCATACCAGGGAAATCCATATATTGAACGTAGGCAAGCGGATTCTCCTATTGGGCATGTTGTGTTAGTTGTTACTCACGACTGTAATATGAAGTGTACATATTGCTGCATGGATGATAGCTACAAAAACATAGCCAATGTCTCGATGAATAGTGATACTGCCTTTAATTCCATAGATTGGCTCATAGAACAGTCCGGTGACCTAGAAATATTGTCAATAGGTTTTTTTGGAGGAGAACCTTTTCTTAACTTTCCCGTAATTAAAGAAGCAGTCCTCTATGCCCGCACCCGAGAAAAGCAAACGGGCAAGAAATTCGGATTCCGTATCGTAACCAACGGTTCCCTTCTCAATAGTGATCACATTGCTTTCATTAAAAAATACGAAATAGGTTTAACCGTCAGCCTTGACGGTTCCAAGAAAGTGCAGGATACACAACGTCCATTCAGGAATGGCAAGGGATCTTATGATGTAGTTATAGATAAGATCAGGAACCTGACCCTCCTTTCGGCGTTGCCGAATACTAGAGTCCGCGCCACGTTAACGGGTGCAAATAATCCGGTTGCAGTTGAGAGCTCATTACGAGAAATAGGGTTTAAAGATGTCGTTATACGTATTGTATCCCCTAATAATAAAGCAATACCTTGCCAGGGGTGCTCATACAGGGATTATTCCGTCATACAGGATTACGAGGTATTAAAAGCTCGACGCCTATTGGAGGCCGTTAAGGAACGTAACTTATCCGGTTTTCATAAAGCAAATCCTAAGGAGTTCCTTGTTGGTTTATTTGCTCTGCAATTTTTGTATAATATAAAGAAATATTATCCATGCGGGGCAGGAAAATATCATGTGGCAATATCACCCTCTGATGATGTTTACCTTTGCCATCGGTTCATGGGGAATGAAGAATACAAATTGGGTACCATATTCAACTCTGAACTTGACCGAGCAGTTTATGTCTCAGCAACCGTGGATTCGAATGCCAAATGCTCACAATGTTTCGCAAAGCATCTTTGTTGCGGTTGCTACCATGAAAACCTGATTATGAATGAATCCATCTTTGAACCTGTTGAAGATACTTGTACTTATATACGAAGCCTTGCAGAACACGCTGCATCTTTCTGCTGCGATCTGCAAGAGGAAGACAAGGATTTCCTCCTAAGAGAAGGTCTCATACCAAAGCCACCCCGGTACATAGACTTATTCTGAACCAAAAATATCGAGAGTCAAACTTAATTGCATTATGTTGCGAGTCGCCCCAGAGCCTTGATAGTCGTGCATTGGCGGCCTCTGAGTATAGAAAGAAAGATGGCCTTAAAATACAGTTAGTTATCAAGATAATGACAAATTTATAAAAAAAGACTCAACATGGGGGGGGTTACACAAAACCGCAAAATTTCCGGTGACCCACCTCAAAGCCTTAATTAGCAAGGGTTTCAGGAGCAAAATATATTTCAGATTTTTGCATCACAAATTCTATAACATCTTGAATATTAACAACAATCTGATCTTGGGAAAATTCATATTTTCCAATAAGGTTAATATGCTTCCATGCAACCGGTGAAAACCGCTTTATTAGCGCACATAACTCTTGTTGATCATTGTTTTTGCAAACCATGAAAAGACTCGATAATAAAGCAGCATTGTAATAGATGACTTAATTACTAATCTCGATACTGTCGGGGGTTTTGTTATTATCACAATTGCCATAAGTCGAGGCACTAGTGGTGTCATTATGGCAGATATCATTTTTGATATTGAACTCTTTGATCATGTGTTGAGTA
>PIVS01000607.1 GCA_003353855.1 Desulfobacteraceae bacterium | reverse complement strand
TAAAGATATTATTTCCATACTGGCGCAAAGCCATGTGAAATTTACAACATCTGTTCCTTTTGCCAGATTTGGTGTGCTGAAGAAAATGATTGAAGATTGCAACTCATGGAATAAAATTGGTCATATTTTGAAACTCAGTGGAAACCCGAATCTTGGAATGCAGAATTTCGATTCGTGTTTACCAGAAAAAAAATTAAAAAGCCACAAAAGGGCCCACTCCAGTTAGATCTTTTTGTACCTCTTGATCTGAATTATGAATATAAGGTTATTGCAACTAACAAAACCGAAGCGGCCGACTGCCTGGAAATTTAAAAAATTGAATACCATTCGCCATCAGATTATCCAAAGAACTGGCCGATTAACTCGCCCCCAGGGGAAACTGACCCTTACAATGAGTCCCAACCGGACAGTTCAAAAAGATTTATTGCATTTTATGGACGTGTTGCAAAAAGCTGCATGAAAATGAAGCTGTTTTTGAAAAATTTTATGCAACGTTAGGGTGTATATAAGGGGGATAGTTCCTTCCTGGATTTGTCTTGTGGTAAAAAAGGGCTCAAAAATTTGTTTTTTTACAGATGCGTCCATACCAGGACCATTATCCTTTACCACCATGCATGCCATTTTATTTTCCCGGAACAGCCGTATGGTAATACAGGGATCAGGGGTATTTCCGCGGGAATCGCGCATGGCCTGTACAGCATTTCTAAACAGGTTCAACAACACCTGGCTGATCTTACTTTCACCGCAAAGAACTGGCATTTCTTTGGATTCATACTCCTTTAAGATAGAAATATGCTGAAAATCATATTTATCCTTGAGTACAAAATCATTTTTCATCAATGCCAGGGTCTTATCGATAATATCCTCCAGGAAACAAACTTCCTTGTCCGTGGGGCTTTTCCTAGCAAAACTCAGCATATTTTCAACAATATCAGCGGCACTCTGCCCGGTGGATACAATATTGCCAAGAAACCGACGATCAAGTTCTGGTGTAAATTCCAAAAATCTTAAAAGGGATGTTTGGAATTTTTGTCAAAAAAAGTAACAATATTGTTTATAAAATCAAATGTTTTTCACTTGCAACAACCTAACCGGACACCACTGGGTAAATAGAAATAAATGATAGTGTTCTCTTTTGTCAAAATATTCTTTTTATTTTAATTTGAAAATTTACCATATTTCATTATAATTACATTAAGCGCTCTGAAAGAATATCTATAATACTCATTATAAAGAATGGTTAACGAGACTATTTTTATAAAAAGGATAAATTATGAAAAAAAATGACTCAGTTCGCTTCATTTTTATAACTATCCTTTCTGCTTTATTGATTGTTCTATTTAATCTTTCGTCCTTTGCACAAGACTGTAGTCCAATACCTTATGCCATTGAAACGCCAGAAAAGTCCTATTTTCAACGTTTTGGAAACCTTAAGTATCCGGATGGTTATCCGGTGAAAAAAACGCAGCCAAGCTGGCTGACGATCTCGACTACTTGCATGGTATAGAGGCATTTATGAATTCGATTCGGGACGTATCAATGTACGCGGTCCACAAAGGCGTTCTTTGATAAAACATGACATCGACCCATAGGTTATTTAGGCTGGTGGGTTGAGCAATATTAAGGAGTACAAATGATTGATCTAATCGCAATCTTCATATTCTTTTTCGCTGTTATCGACCCAATCGGTACAGTGCCCGTATTCATTGCAAGCACTACCCATTACGAAGACAAGGTCAAACGACAAATTGCATTAAAGTCCATCTTAATTTCTGCCCTGATTCTGGTCTTTTTTGTAGTAATGGGAGAAATCATCCTGACCGCAATCGATATCCCGCTTTCAGCATTTCAGATTGCAGGAGGGATCGTCCTTTTTCTTTTTGCGCTTTCTATGATTTTTGGCGACAGCAAACCAGATGAAGAAATCAAGATGGTTTCGAGTGAAAACGAAACGGCAATCTTTCCTTTGGCTATGCCATCAATTGCCAGTCCAGGCGCTATGCTTGCAGCTGTATTGATGACTGAGAATCATCGCTATCATCTTTGGGAGCAGATTCAGACCACTCTCGTCATGTTTTTTGTCTTACTGATAGTGCTGGTGCTGATGCTGGCAGCGAGTCGGGTTCATCGCCTTATAGGAAATAGCGGCGCAAGTATTATCAGCCGGGTAATGGGATTGATCCTATCATCCGTTGCCGTTTCAAATATTCTCGCTGGTATCAAAACGTATTTCAATCTATAGTATAACCCAATAACACAAGAATATTTGGCAATTTTGAGATGGGAGAGACATCATGAATAACAGATGGGTAAATAAACGATTCGTTATAATTCTGATATTGACTTTTTACTTGTTCTTACGATCAGGCAGCCAATTGGTTCAAGCAGAATCTCAACTCAACAAATGGACCTTTTAAAGAATTTATGTCCCGATCTATTCCCATATTTTCGCAGGCGGGGATGACCGTATTCCGTTGAATCTTTCTGCAAACTTTATCCTTCGCAATACCGATGATCACAATAAAATTAAAATCTCTGTCATGACCTACTATAATTCAGAAGGGAAACTATTGAAAGAATATCTGAATTCTCCATTGCAAATAGACCCCATGGCATCTGTTTGCAAGTGATCTATCCTATCGTACTTTGGTATATCAAGATTCAACTCCGGCGTCCCTATAACCCAGTAAGAAACTGTTGGGAGCATTACCTGTTTCTCACGAATTATCGACAATGATACGAAGTTTAGGTCGTTGTTCGAAAGTACGGTTCTGCTGATTCTTTTTAGATCTATTTTCCATAATCCGATCAAAAGTC
>PIVS01001134.1 GCA_003353855.1 Desulfobacteraceae bacterium | reverse complement strand
AAAAGTTTTGAGGCATTGCTGACCTGGGTACTACTGATTTCTAACCCGCATAATTTTTTAAGAACTGATGTGACCTTCCGAGTTGATACACCCTGGATATACATCTCGGCCATAGCATATTTCAATGCTCTCTCGCTGCGAATACCTTTTTCCAAGGCCGAGGGATAAAATTCAACATCTCCTCGAACCTGGGGAACGTTGAGATGAAGCCTACCCAGTCTTGATGAAACAGACTTATTCTTGAATCCATTGGCATGACCTTCCCTGTCCGCAGTCCGCTCCCAGGGCTGGGCACGTAAGACCGATGATCTCTCAGCTTTCATGGCTTCGTTGATAAGAATTGAGATGGCCTCTCCTATATTTTCCATTCCACCGGCATTTATTATTTCAAAAACTGTACGAATTGTTGTATCTTCTTGTTGCTGGGTCATTTCTTTTTCCTTTTTAGTTTAATGTGGTGTTGAGCAAAAAAGGAATACTAAGTTTTGACCCAGCATTTTCAACCCCCAGGATTCTATAATCCTGGGTTTCGATTAAAAAATGAATTTACAGAAAGACTTTTACACTGATATGGTTGACACCTGTCAATAGAAAATAACATATCCCGGCCTCTTTTTTTTAATGTCAAATTCAAGAAGATCTTACTCCTTTTAAAATTTTATTGACGGGGACGGTGTCATCAAT
>PIVS01000606.1 GCA_003353855.1 Desulfobacteraceae bacterium | reverse complement strand
ACCATCTTTTTTCAAAATGCTGACTTTGTGATTGATTTGGGTGATGTCAAGTGAAGTAAGCGGTAGTAATAATTGCACCATGTCTCCTTCCTCCTGTATCGTTTTTTTTGATAACCACGACATCAAAGTGATACTTTTTATTTCCCAAGTCAAATACTAATTTGCTACCAGGATAGAAAGACTTAATCCCCTGAAATATTTGTAGATTTTATTTGAAATGAAGTAAAAAAACTCTTTTCCTAAATCAAGATTCCTGAAATTCTTGCTGATTTTGAGCATAGGCGGTTTTTCTGTCCGGTAAGATAAAGGGCATATCCAGGATGGCGCTCTGGGGAACAAAGTTCTGAAGCACCGCTGTGGTCAAGGCCGCCATCTGGATGTATCAGAACAATGCCTGTCCATCGTTTAACGCAAAAGTTTTCTATTTGTCAACTTGAATCTGAGATGTTATCAATGGTGGTTTATGTTGAATGTTACGGATGTTCGTTAATATCTTTCTGCATAATGTTTTATGGTGGTATCTATTTTCGGCAGCGGGGTGGAAATGCATTTGTTTATTAGGTCGTTTGCTCGGGTTGTCTAATCTGCAATTTTTTCACAATAGGAAACTTTTTAATGAAAATACAGAATACTATCACCCAAAATACTGGCGGGTATCGGGAATTTCTATTCTCTTGTGAAATTCAATCAGGATAATCGATTTGATCTGAATTTCGGCACTGAACTATTAATATCTGGTTGGGATTTTGTTGAATTTCATAATTGAGGAGAGAAGCCATGAATAGTGTGTCTGTTTTTAAAAAGAGTTTGATCGTTTTGACGGTGATGATGGTTTTACCGGTAATTGGTATGGCATCCGGTCTGGAATCATTTAAGGGGGAAAAGGGGGAACTTCGGATTTCCGGAGGGACTGCTCATATCCCTGTGATGAAAGAGGCCGCAAAAAGGATAATGACCTTTAATCCGGAGGTAAGGATTACCATTGCCGGCGGCGGATCCGGGGCCGGGATCAAACAGGTGGGGGAGGGGCTTGTCAATATCGGCAACTCCGGCAGAAAGGCCAAGGATACAGAGATCGAAAAGTACGGGTTGAGCATGTATCGATGGGCGGTTGACGGGGTGGCAACGGTTGTTAATCCTGAGAATCCGGTAAAGGCGATCACGGCTGCGCAGCTCCGGGATATTTATGCCGGTAAAATTACCTCGTGGAAAGCCCTCGGCGGTGAGGACCGCTCCATTAATATGTATACCCGGGATGCATCCAGCGGAACCCGGGCCGTGTTCTGGAAAAAAGCTCTGGGCCGTGGAGATATCTCCGGCAAGGCCAATTTTGTGGCCTCAAACGGTGCCATGAAGTCAGCCGTCACCAATGACCCCTATGCCGTGGGGTATGTATCGGTGGGGTATATTGACAGCAGTGTTACACCTGTTGCACTGGACAATGTTGTTCCCAGTCTGGACACGGTTAAGACCGGTGAGTATAAAGTGGCCCGTGGGCTTTACAGTAATACCAAAGGGGAGGCCCATGGCCTTGCCAAAAAGTTTATTGATTATCTTTTGAGCCCCGAAGGCCAGAGGCTTGCTGCTGAGAAAGGATTTATTCCGGTTAACTGATGGGAGGCCGTGACGGGATTGCCCGGATACTTTTTTTTAGTGCATCACTCTTGAGTGCATCTGCCGGTCTTGCCGTACTGGGATTTATGGTGGTGCTGGGCCTGCCGGTTATGGAATCAGGGATGCTGTGGCCCATTCTGACAGATCCCTGGTCTCCGGATCACGGTCAGTTCGGGATTTTGGCCATGGTTGTTGGAACTATCTATATTGCCGGGTTGAGCCTGATGTTCAGTTTCCCGGTCAGTCTGGGAACGGCGCTTTTCATAGAAGTTGTCCGCCCGGACGGGCCGGGAAAGGCACTGAAAAAACTGGTCAGGTTGATGACCGCAATCCCCACGGTGATCTATGGGTTTGTGGGGGTGTTCCTGCTGGTGCCCATCGTCCGGAATCTGGGCGGCTCGGGCATGGGTATCCTGTCTACCGCATTGATGTTGGCAATACTTGTTGCCCCGACAATGATCCTGTTTTTTTTAGGGAGCATGGCCCGGGTGCCCCAGGCCTATCTGGATGCCGTGGATGCCCTTGGTGGTACCCCTTATCAGAAGGTTGTCAATGTTATCTTTCCCCATGCCTGGCCAGGATTTTTAACCGGCCTTATCCTGGCGTTCGGCCGGGCCATGGGGGATACCCTGATTGCCCTGATGCTCAGCGGCAATGCCGTAACCATGCCTGCGTCCGTCCTGGATTCTGCAAGGACCCTGACCGCCCATATTGCCCTGATCATTGCAGCGGACTTTGACAGTGTTGAATTTAAAACCATTTTTATCTGCGGCATAACCCTCTATGCCATGACAAGCCTGGGTATTTTACTGGCCCGGCATTTGGGCACGCGATGACCGGAAGAAAACTTCAGGACCGCCTGCTGGTCCTCTTTTGCTGGGGCTGCGCACTGACATTGGTCTTAAGCCTGTTTACCATTATCGGATTCCTGATCCTCAAAGGGGGCAGGGCTGTGAATATGGAACTGATCTTCGGAGAAGTCCGACCAGTGGACGCCCTGCTGCTGCGCCGCCAGGTTTTTAGCGGGCTTTTTCCGGCCATTACAGGCACCATCAGCCTGATTTTTCTGGCCATGGTTCTTGCTTTACCCTTAGGCGTTGCCTCTGGTATTTATCTGGCCGAGTATGCCCAGGCTGGTGTCAAAGGTTTTTTCAGTCTGATGGTGGATATCCTTGCCGGCATTCCGTCAATCGTGGTTGGGCTTTTCGGATTTTCA
>PIVS01001133.1 GCA_003353855.1 Desulfobacteraceae bacterium | reverse complement strand
TACAAGATTTATTTATAATATTTCTTAGACGTAATGATTTTGAACCAAAAAACATATTTGGCGATATATCAGTGGGTTAGATTAAACCAGTAGTAGGAAAGTGGTAAATATGGGTTATATGCCGCTCACCTTGAGTATCATCAGCTTTTATTCTGCAACTTTCACTTTGATGTTTCTTGGGTTGTCCCTGAGCCTTAAAAATCTGATGCTGTTCACCTATGGTTACTATATCGCCGTGAACGGGATCAATTTTATCTCAGCCTCCCTGGCCGGACACCTGCAAAAGGTGATGACAATACTCAAGCTTATCCCCTTGCTGGGGATCGCCGTTACCGGGCTGTTTTTCGCCGGCGATGCTTCTGGGGTTTTGCATTTCAGTGGTGCAGCTGTCAAGCATATGTCTGCCTTTACCGCCATCTCCACCGCAATGATACCTGTATTATTTGCCTTTGAAGGATGGATTTTTGCTTCCACGGTCGCCCGGGAGATCAAAAATCCTCAACGTAACCTGCCTATTGCTATTATGGGTGGAATCGTGGTGATTGCCGTGGTCTATCTGATGTTTACCTGTTAAGATGCAAATACTGTAACGGCTTACCCCAGAATCATTGACAAAATACTGTCACGGTTCAATTGGGCATCACCCCGCCGCAATACCCCGCCAATAGAAAATAAATCATACCCCG
>PIVS01000124.1 GCA_003353855.1 Desulfobacteraceae bacterium | reverse complement strand
AAATTGGCTGCATCATCAATCCGGGCCGATGCCCTGCCAAAGAGGAGGTAGGTCTCATTTTTATATCCCACCATGGAATCCAGGGTATTGATCATTTTATAGGCCATGGCACCGGGCACTCCGAACAGGAGGGCAAAAAACAAGGGGGACAAAAATCCGTCCACAAAATTTTCCGCCACGGTTTCCACGGTGGCTCTGGTGACAGCAACTTCGTCCAAACCTTTGGTTTCACGTCCCACAATCATACCCACCTTTTTCCGGGCAGTGTCAATATCACGGGCTTCAAGGGGGCAAGCCACCTTCTGGGCGGCATCAACCAGGCTTTTAGCGGAAAAACAATAAAAAAGAAGCAGCACCTGAACCCCTGTCCCCAGCAGGGGGTGAATCAAATGGGCAAGCTTCACCAGGGCAAAGGAGACGGCCCAGGTGGAACTTATAAGAAAAAGGGCAAACAAAAGGCCTGAAAAGAGGGGGTTTTTAAACCATTTTCTGAACCGGATTTCAAAAAAAGAGATGGCATTTCCCATGCCCACCACAGGATGTGGCAGCCACCGGGGGTCCCCCACAAAAAAATCCAGAACAAAGGCGGCAAAGAGGATATACCAGGAAATCTCAAGCATGGATTGCTGCCCCGTACCGGGCCAGGCTCTTTTCAATGCCCCGGGCCAGGACCAGGTTTATATCCCTTGTTTTGAGGGAAAACCGGACAAACCGGTCGGAAAGGCCATGGAAATTACCGCAGTCCCTTATGAGAATTTTATCCCGACCAATTAAGCGGCAAAATTTAGAGGCTGTCATATCTTCAAGTTCAGCCAGGATAAAATAGGTGGAAGAGTCAAAGAGGAAAATTCCCTTAACCCCTTGGAGGGCCTGGAAGAACACCTGTTTTTCCCTTTTGATATAGGCCCTGGTCTTTTCATAAAAGGGTTCAATATCCGCTGGGTGTGCAAAAATATCCGTGATCACTTCCTGGGCCAGGGAATTGACGCTCCAAGGCTGGTAATACCCCATGACCTTGTCTATTAAGTTCTTGTCCCCGCTTAAAAAGCCGGTGCGAAGCCCGGGGATTCTGAATATCTTTGACATGGAAGACAGGACCAGCAAATTGGAATAATGGGTATTGGCGACAAAGGAAAGATCCTTGGCATTGTCCACAAAGGGAAGGTAGGATTCATCCACCACAAAACAGGTGTTCGGGTGTTTTTTAATCAGGTGGGCAATCTTCTCCCTGGGTGTCAAAGCGCCTGTTGGATTATTGGGATTACAGATGAAAACCAGATCAGAGGTCTCGGCCATTGCAGAGATTTGATCAATGTCCAATTGAAAATTATCCTCCCCCCGGGCCAGGCAATGAGTATATTCAATCCCATGCATAATACAGGCATCTTTATAATCGGAATAGGTGGGCCCTGCCATGACCACCCGTTTGGCGCCCAGGGCCTTGGGGATGGTATAAATAAAAAAAGTGGTGCCGTTTCCGGCAATGACATTATTGGGATCAATTCCATGATAGCGGGCAAACCCTTGGCCCATGGAAGCTGCATCCGGTTCCGGCAGGGAATGGATAACAGACAGTTTTTCCCTGATAATGGCGTGTATATTTTCCGGCGGCCCCAGAGGGTTCAGGTTACTGCTCATGTCAATGATATCTTCAATCGGGCAGCCCAGCTGCCCTGCAAGTTCCTTCTTATTCCCGCCGTGTCCTTGAATCATGTTTGCTTCCTTTTACAAAGGGACTCTGGTTACAAAAAAAGATGGGCGCCTGCTCCCAAAAACAGCACCGCTTCCAACACCTCGTTCATGGCCCCCAGCATATCCCCTGTGATACAATTTAATTTCTTTTTATAAAACACCAGTATCAGGGGCACCCCCATGAAAAACAAAAGGTTCAAAACAAAGCCCTTATACCCCAAAAACAGGGAGAATAACAGGGGTATCAGGCAATAGATAAAATCCTTTACGCCGATGGGACGCCCAAAATGCGCTCGCCCGGTTCCTTCGCCTTTTCTGCCATAATTTAAAAATTTGATACCAAAAATCATGGAAGCCCGTGAATAGGCGGGTACAATAAAAAGCAGTATGAGAACCTGGGCCGGGGTCCCGGTTTTGACAGACCAGATACCGGCCAGTTTCACGGCCAGACCGCAGACAACGGCCACAAGCCCCATCATACCGGTCCGGCTGTCTTTCATGATTTCCAAAGCCCGTTCCCTTCCCCTATGGCTGAAAATACCGTCTGCCGTGTCCCCGAGCCCATCCAGATGAAAAGCACCGGTGACGGCCACCAGAAAGAGCACATCCACAAGCGCTGCCACAGGAGCGGCCCATAGCCGGGATGCCACAAGATCGACAGCCACCAGCAAGGCGCCGATGATCAGCCCAACCACCGGAAAAAACCGGATCATGCCCATGGGGGAATAGGGCACCCTGCCCGCCGGCAAGATTGTGATAAATAAAATAGCAGATCTTAAATCCGTAAAAATGCCTGTTTTCTCTTCCATTGCCTAACCTTTATTTAAGGGTCTTTTATTTAAGGGTACTCTATTTAATCGTCCGGTAAAAAACACCCCGGGCCTGTTGCCTGGCTTCAACCCGCCCTTGGGTTTCAAGTGCTGCCAAAAGGGTGTCCATCTGGGCTGGATCGGCATTTAAAACGGCCACCAGATCATCCCGGGTGCAGGGCCGCCGGTGAATGGTTTCAAGAACGGCAGAGGCCATATCCCGGTTCCGGCCAGTGTTCTTCGTGGCAGTCACCCTGGCAATGATCTGAATGATATCCATGTTCAAAATTTCTTTTACCCGCTCTAGCTCATCCATTGTTGCCGGCCGGATATCTGAAACCGTGCCCGGCCGATCCAGGGTGTTGAGCTGTACCATTTCAGGATCAATGGAGGAAATCACCTCCTTTAGAGCACCCAGCTCCTCTTGGGTGTCATTGATTCCAGGCAAAATAAAAATTTCCAGCCAGATTTTTCCGGTAAATTGACGGGCAAAGGTTTGGATACCTTGAATAATATCTCCCACCAAAATATCTTTACAGGGCCGGTTGAGCTTTATAAAAATAGCTTTTGAGACAGCATCAAGGGAAGGGACCACAAGGTCGGCCAGGGCCAGTTCCTGCCTGATTAAAGGGTCATTTAAAAGGGTGGAATTTGTCAAAACCGCCACCCGAATACCGGGCCTTTGGGTTTTTATATAGGCAATCACCCGGCCAAGATCCTGGTTTAAGGTGGGTTCCCCGGAGCCTGAAAAGGTAATATAGTCGGGATCTTCATTGTGTTTCCAATAATGATCCAGTTCCTTTTTAACAGCCTCAAAGGAGACATAGGCCCTTCGTTGAAGGGTCAAATTTGTTGTTTTTCCGCACTCGCAATAGACACAGTCCAGGCTGCAGATCTTATGGGTGACAAGGTCAACCCCAAGGGAGATGCCCAGGCGCCTGGAGGGAACCGGGCCGAAAATATGCTGATAACTCATGGAATCATGCTCGCTAATGTTACGTTGATAATTTTAAGTTTGGGGGTTTGATGGGAACTTCAATACCCGCCACCGTCAGGATGACCCGGTCGGCCATCCCCGCTATTTTCTGGTTCACAAGCCCTGCATAATCCCGGAACTGCCTGGCAAGGGAATTTTCCGGCACAATCCCATACCCCACTTCATTGGACACAAGGAAAACAGGACAATCACTTTGTTCCAGGGCAGCAACCAAAAAGGACAGGGCTTCCATGATCTTTGACTCGTCGTAATCGGCAAACAAAAGATTGGATGTCCACAGGGTCAGGCAGTCCACCAGAATAACATCTGCTGTTTTTGAAGCGCTTTCAATAACTTCATGGATCATCATTGGTTCTTCAATGGTCTGCCAATCCTCTCCCCGTTCCGCCTGGTGGGTGGCCACACGTTGGTCCATTTCCGGGTCCCTGGGAACCGAGGTGGCCAAAAATATTTTCTGGACCCCCTTGGCCCGGTCCCCTTTAATTTTATTAGCAGCATTTAGGGCAAAACCGCTTTTGCCGCTTCTGCACCCGCCAATCACCAAGGTAATTCTTGCTTTATTTTCCAAAATCAGCCTCTTTTTTCATCCGTAATTTAGCTCCTGTTTCAAATTGGACCAGGATATCGTATCCAACAGGCTATGTGCAACCTAAAAATAGTTCCCGGCAAAGGAATCCCTAATCCCGGAAAACTTCAATTTGTCCGGGATGACTATCGAAATACAGCAGGATAGCGGAGATAAAAACCTTCCTATGATGGAAGCAATCGATTAATTTCAGACATTTTGCAAAGTTTATTTATCCAGCATTCTGTCATCAAGGCTCAGATTAAAAAATTGTGGCTCATGTCGCGTTTTGGGGTCTTACTTGATCATCACCTTAATCAGTGAGTGCAGCAGGGATTTCCCTCACAAAATCCGTCTCCATCATCGTCTCTGGCATACTCACCGGCCCCATGATTCACACTTTCATGGCCGTAACCCCATTCATCCAACCGGTTCTAAATGGCATACCCATCGGTGTAGACCAGTGTTCCAGGTTGTATAGTGGCCTTTATCAGAGGCTCGATGGTGACCTGCTGAACATTGGGGAGCCTTTGAATCACCACCTGCCCACACCGTTGTATCATTTCGAAAATGGGCGGCTTCTCTTTCTCCTGCGTACCACGACCTCTGGCACCCTTTAATCGGTTACAGCGACCTCGTCCCTTCTTTGATACAGCCTCTGGGTTGCCTTTGTGCCCTGCAACGATATAAACCTCATCGCACTCAACCTCGTCCTGAAGGGTTATCTGAGGCTTTTTTTTACCACGCTTTCGCCTAGCTGAGCAGCCATCTTATGAACATCACCCCGGTTAAGGTCCAACTCTTTGGAAATCTGGCTATTGGACAAATTCAACCCCATGAAATAGAGGCACAATATCCACACTTTGAGGGGTTGGTGATGTCCGATAAAAATGGTTCCGGTGAGATCATCAAAACATTTTCCGCACTCTTTGCATTCCTAGCGTTGTCTGGCGGATATCTATCATCATAAGGATCCGTAATGCAAGTCAAAGCTTGTTTTTTTTCACCAAATTCCAAAAGACCCCGAAACGCAACATGAGCCAACATTAATTAACCCTTTTCACCATGAGGTCAACACCCTTTTTCATTAAAGAAACCCCGACTGCTCACCGAAGCTTCGACAAATTGCCCATGATTTGTTTCATTTTTCCCACAGAGACTTTACTAAAAACCGGAAAAAACAAGGGTGACCCCGGGTCTGTTAATGATCCTATGGCTAGTCAGTCGCATTGTGAACAAAGGTATAAGGCTGCTCGCTTCTGCTTATACCCATCAGGGTTTCCAGGGAATTACCGCTTGATTTTATAGTTTCATATTTGGATGCAATGGAAAGCAAATCATCCAGGCTGGTGTCAGCTTTGAAATAGTCGGCCAAGGAGGTGGTTCGAGCCTGGAGATCTTTGGTATAATTTATAATTTCACTGTTTGTACTCAACCCTTTGAATCCCAGTTCAAAGACGCCGTCATCGTTCAAGACATCTTCCAATGCACTTTTACCGGAAAACTCTTCCCCTATGACGATCCTATAATCTGCATCCACGGTCAGGCTCACTTGCTGATCCCTGTCAATGCCCAGGTATTCCATGGCAGAACCAATCATTGATTTTACACTTTCTTCCTGCTTTGCTGCTGCGGTTTTAAAATCCTCCAGCTTGAGGCGGCCTGTTGGATTCAGGCCCATGGCTTCCCTTGCCTTTGCCCTGGTAACATCAGGTGACAAAGTCACGGTATCTCCTGCCCTGGTGGTTGATTCAGCCTCATTTTCAGAATTTGTATCGCCACCTTCCCGGAATAAAGTCGTGGTTTCTTCACTGGGATAATAATATAGCTTATTGGCGTTATATGCTGTGCTGGTAATTGAAGTCATCCATATCCCTCCTGTTTATTAATATCACTTTAAGTATCTTTAAAATGATAAGCAATCTTTATGCCCATCCGCCAATGGGTGAAAATTGCACCATAATTCAGGGCATTATGAAATCCATACAGGCCAGTCCACTGAAACAAACCAAGAAAAAAATGCCCAACCCGGAAAATACCGGTCGCACCCATGTCACACAATTCCATTTCAATTTTTAATTGACCTGTAAAAAGATATCTTGATACCAGCCGTATATGCGGTTGCTTGAACAGGAGTTAAGGGAAAGGACACAAAGTATACCGGCTTTGACGTTGACCTGTGGGATGCGATTGCCAAACGGATAGAGGTTGAATATGAATTGGTTCCAATGGATTTCAACGGGCTGATTCCAGGGATTACCTCTGGTAACCTGGATGTAATTCTTGGCGCCATTACCATTAAATCCAAAAGAGAGAAAGCCATTGATTTTTCACACCCTTACTTCAGGGCCGGCCTGAAGGTTATGATCGGAGTTGATGAAGCTGGGATTAAAGGTCCCGGCGATCTGAAAGGCAAGGTTGTAGCGGTAAAGACAGGAACCGTGGCCGCTGACTATGCAAAAACCCTGGGCGCAAAAAGTCTCAGCCAATTCCACAATATTGACCAGGCCTATCTGGAAGTGGTCACCGGCGGTGCAGATACTGCCATACACGACACCCCGAATGTTTTATACTTCATCAAAACTGCAGGCAATGACAGAGTAAAAGCAGTTGGTGCCAATGTAAAGGCAGCCTTTTACGGAATCGGATTCCCCCAGGGCAGCGCCCTGCGTGAGAAATCCAATATCGCCCTGCTGGAACTGACAGAATCCGGAGAGTTTGAAAAAATTTACATCAAGTGGTTCGGTTCAGCACCGGAATAAAGAAACCTCTTTTGGGGGGGCAGACCAAAACCCAATCCATCGGCTCAAATGAAGGAAATCCCGCTATATGAAAATAATTCCTGGCCCCGGACACCCAGCTTGCTGTCCACCAGGGAATCTTCGGCCCCGGTAAAGTTAAACCAATACTCGAAAACCCCAATTGTATTCAAAACCCCACCGGGCCTTCGGGGGCATGGGGAAAATAACACCTCCGTAAAGGCTGTAGCCGTTGCGGCTTTCAGGCTCGCCTCTGTGCTGGAGAACGACCAGGGAGAGGTCATTGGCGCGGTTGAAGTTCTGACATACATGACCAGTCTTGTTCAAAAACAACAGGAAATAGAATCCCTCAAACATATGTTCCACCTGGATGATGGTTTCAACGGCATTTTGGGCAAAACCCCGGTTATGGAAACACTTTTTCAATTGATAGTAAGTGTTGCCCAATCCGATGCCCCCGTACTTATCCAGGGAGAAAGCGGAACCGGAAAGGAGTTGGTGGCTCTGGCCATACATGAAAACAGTCCCCGGAAAAAACAATAAAAATATCCTGGAGGTTTCCTCTGAGGCCATGGAAATTTTCCTAACTTATAATTGAAATACCGTTGAATACGGCATTCGGATTCCGGAAGATATTTAACCCGTGATCCAATGAACCTATGTATTAACCTCCCTGCAGCAGATTTTCAGACAGGAAAGTAAATCTGCATTTTTTTTAAAATGAAGTTGCTACACTCATAATTTTTTGATATCCATTGAGTGGTATCTGAGCAGTTATTTTTTCATAACATAAAAAAAGGTAGAATTAATTATTCTACCCAAGAGAACTGCGAATGAAAACGTGTCACTTCTGCGCCGAAGAAATTCAAAACGAGGCTATAAAGTGTAAGCACTGTGGTGAATTTCTGGTTTCCAACGCCCCGCGCTTTGCCGGGGAAAAGATCCAATGGTATTTCCGAAAATCCTTTATTACCATCGCAGTCTTTTGTATAGGCCCCCTGGCATTGCCGCTAATTTGGTGGCATCCACAAATATCGAGGGCATGGAAGATAGGGCTCACAATAGGAATTCTTGCTCTCAGTTGGATCTTGTTCCAAACCACAATGGAATCCATTCATGTTCTCAAGGAATATTACAAACTACTTGAAGGACAATGAAATAACATTCCCGGCAACTATACAGCATCGTCTGTCCCCCAGATATCAACAATTTTGGTATTGCCGGGATAATCAACGGTCCTGTATTTGGTGATGTTGGACAATCTTTTGGTTATTTTACCCAACCGGGTGGCCTGGGATTTAATGGAATTCAGGTTATTGCCGGCCATGTTCGGCTTCGGGTCCAGGAGCATCAATTCAGAATAGCCTAAAATCGCCTGGAGGGGCTGGTTGATTTCATGACAGACGGCACCGGCCATCTCCAGGACCCCCTGAAGCCGTTCCCGCTCATAGGTTTCTTTTTCCGCTTCCTTTCTCTGGGAAATATCTGTAAAAGTGGCAATGGTCCAGGCCATGGGGTCTTGGTTATCCGTACCATTAAGGCGAATATGACCGGGGAAAAGCCTGCCATCCTTTTTCTCCAAATCCATTTCGTAATCGGCTGTTCCCTGGGTAGTCAGACTGTCGTAGATGGTCTGACCGGCATAGTTGTAATCCTCAGCAGCTGTATAAATCATGCGGACACTTTTGTTTTGGAATTCCTCTTTGTTCCCATACCCGAACATCCGAACCATTTCCGGATTCACCCATTTAAACATCCGGTTTTGAACCAGGGCAATACCCACGGGGGAAAATTCCAGAATTTTTTCCATAATTCTGCGTTGGTCATTGATCTTCTCTTCTGACTCTTTTCTTTCAATTGCCAGGGCCACGTGCTGGGCTATCGAATTTAACAAGACCAGGTCCCGGTCCTGGTAGGCAGTTTCAGAGTGATAATCCTGAATCACCATGGCTCCGATGACCCGATTCTTTATGACCATGGGAGCCCCCAACCAAACTTTAGCAACTGTGCCAAGGGGATTTTCTCCCATTTCCCGGGCCTTCCAGAGGATATCTTTTTCATAAAAGATCATGGGGGATTTACCCTTGATGACCATACCTGTCAGGGTCATCTTCCGGCTGAAATTTAAAATTTCTTCCGGGATATCATCCTTTTCATCCACATGATAGGGGAAAGTGACAGCATCCCGATCTTCATCGAACAGAACAATACAAAAATTATCTGCCTTGAAAATTTTGTCCATAGATTGATGGATGACCTTGTACAGCTCAGCCAGAGTAGGGGTGTTAGTGACAGCATGGGAAATTTCAAACAAGACATCAAGAGTCCCGGCCAGGTCCCGGTTTTTATGACTGCTGCCTAATTTTGTTTCACCCATCTTTACCTGCCCGCATCTGAATAGTGTCCAAAATCGAAGCATTATTCCATTAATGATCTATTAAATCAAGACTAACTTTTCAGCTGCTAGACCCCCAGATATCCACAATTTTCGTGTCTCCGGGATAGGGAATGGTTTTATACCGTGTAATTTGGGAAAGCCTCTTGGTAATCTTTCCGATGCGGGTGGCCTGGTCTTTGATCTGTTTTAATTCTTTGTCCGTGATGGACTCGGGCGGATCAAACATGGCAGAATAACCGATAATGGCCTGGAGGGGTTGATTGATTTCATGGCAGATGGCCCCGGCCATTTCCAGGACCCCCTGGAGTTTTTCCTTTTCCAGCTTTTCCAGTTGGGCGACCTCCCTCAGGGAAATATCGGCAAAGGTGGCAATGATGCTTTCAAAGGGATTTTCCGGGCTGGAACCGGTCAAAATGATATGAGCTTTGAACAGGGTTCCGTCCTGGCGTTTCAACTCAAAATCAAAATCCGCCTTGGCCCGCAGCATCAAATCCTTGTGGATAATACTCCCGGCTTCCTCGTAGGCCTGTTTGGAAGCATAAATCATTACGGCCTTCTGCCCGGTAAATGCCTCTTTGGAATCATATCCAAACATGCGTACCATTTCCGCATTCACCCATTTAAAGACCCGATTCTCCAGCAGACAGATCCCCACGGGGGAAGATTCTAAAATGGTTTCAAGCAGGTGTTGCTGGGCCATCAATTGCTTTTCCGATTCTTTTCTCTCAATGGCCAGTCCAATGTGCTGGGAAATGATATTTAACAAATCCAGATCCTTTGACTCGTAAGCATTGGAGGAAGTAAAATTTTGAATGGCGATCACCCCGATGACCCGATTTTTGATAGTCAGAGGAGCACCCAGCCAGATTTTACTAACCGTACCGATGACATTCTGGTTCTGTTTTCTGGCAAAATCGATGATATCCTGCTCAAAAAATATCAATGGTTTTTTAGACTGAATAACTTTTCCGGTCAGGGATGCGGTTTTGCTGAAATTAAATATTTCATCGGCAATTTCATCTTTTTCATCCACATGGTAGGGAAAGGTGATGGAATCTTTTTCTTCATGGTGGAGGGCAATATAAAAATTATCCACATTGATGATTTTGCCAAGGGATAGGTGAATAACTTTGTACAATTCATCCAGATCAAGGGTATGGGTAACGGCTTCTGATATTGCAAACAACGCCCCAAGGGTTTTGGCCTCATCTCTTGTTTCCACAGGGCTATCTCTCCGGCTTAGGACCGCAAAGTTTATAGCTTGAACGAAATTGCTTGTCTTTTGGCCCATCTACTTCGTTGTATCAAAGACCGAATACGTATAGTATGCAACCTTTAATACGCCTTGTCTATGGCCCACCAGCTTTTAAAGATTGGCCGGCGCTATTTCTGCTCAACTTATTTCATTTGCGGTCGTTATTTATCATTTTTCATTCTGCTCCTGCATTATCTCCTGTTCGGAAATTGATTTTTATGAAAGAACAGAGTATATCCAAACTATAGCAAGACAGGGACTAAATGAGTAGCACTAAATAATATATATGAAAATTCTGGAAAAGCCGTTATGAAATCCATTGAAGAAATTTCCCTTTTGTATGAAATCAGTGAAGCTTTGAACCAGCACATGGACATGAAAAAATCCCTGATCAAGGTTTTGAGTGTATTGTCCGAATCCCTGGACCTGGTCAGGGGAATCATTTTTCTTACCAATTCGGAAACAGGGGAGATACGGATAGAAATCGCCCACGGCATTTCAGAAGAGACCACCAAACAGATCAAATACCTGCCCGGAGAGGGCATTATCGGCCAGGTGATTGAATCCGGAAACCCGGCAGTGGTTCCCAGAATCAGTAAAGAACCTTTGTTTCTTGATAAAACCCACTCCCGAAAGCCTGCCCGGGGCCAGGATTATTCCTTTATTTGTGTGCCCATAAAAAAAGACAATAGGGTGGTGGGTGCCATCAGTGCGGACCGGCACTATGAAGGTAAAAGAGCCCTGAATACCGGTGAAAAACTTTTGTCAGTGGTGGCTGCCATGGTGGCCCACCATGTGATCAATATTGAAACCGTGCGGGTGGAAAAAGAACAGCTCAAAACAGAAAACGTACGACTCAAGTCTGAGCTGGAAAATAAATATAGTTTTACCAATATCATTGGCAACTCCAATAAGATGAGGGAAGTGCTCCAGATGATCTCCCAGGTCTCTTCCTCTTCAGCCACGGTTCTGATACGGGGGGAAAGCGGTACCGGAAAAGAGCTGGTGGCCAATGCCATCCACTATAACAGCGAAAGAAATCATCAGCCCTTTATCAAAATCAATTGTGCGGCCATTCCAGAGAACCTCATTGAAAGTGAATTGTTCGGCCATGAAAAGGGGGCCTTCACCGGCGCCTCCCACCAGAAAAAAGGAAAATTTGAGATAGCCAACAAAGGAACCATTTTTCTGGATGAAATAGGGAACATGGCCCTTGGCGCCCAGGTCAAGCTTTTGCGTGTTCTCCAGGAAAAGGAGTTTGAACGGGTGGGGGGGTATAAGCCCATCAAATCCGATGTCAGGATTGTGGCTGCCACCAACTCCAACCTGGAAGAGATGGTGAGCCAG
>PIVS01001132.1 GCA_003353855.1 Desulfobacteraceae bacterium | reverse complement strand
AAGGAAATGGCAGATGCCGGAGTGCATCTTATTGATCTGACCATGGGGGAGGACCCTGAACTGTATTCTTCAGGGGAATTTGGATTCAAACGATTTATGGGCATGATCAAAACCGTTCAGAATGAAACTGACCTTCCCGTGATGATTTCTCCCGGCGCCCTGCCTGACAGGCTTCTTGCGGATCTGGCCCAGGCAAACGTCACCTGGTATGCCTGTTACCAGGAGACACACAATAAGATCTTGTATAAAAGACTGCGCCGCGGCCAGGGGTTTAAAAAAAGACTGGCCAAAAAACAACGGGCCAAAAGCCTAGGAATGCTCATTGAGGAAGGTATCCTTACCGGTGTGGGAGAAAGTCTTGATGACCTGGCCGATTCTATTCTCTGGATGAGAGACTTTGCTGTGGACCAGGCACGTGTGATGACATTTGTGCCCCAGCCGGGAACCCCCATGGCAAAAACAGCACCCCAGAACTATTTAAAAGAGCAGATGATTATTGCGGTCATGCGGATGGTGTTACAAGATATTCTTATTCCGGCCTCCCTGGATGTTGCAGGGCTTGACGGCTTAAGCCACAGGCTCAATGCCGGCGCCAATGTGGTCACATCCATTGTGCCTCCCCAAAAAGGCCTTGCAGGGGTTGCCAACCATTCCCTTGATATTGAAGATTCTCGAAGGAGTATGGAG
>PIVS01000605.1 GCA_003353855.1 Desulfobacteraceae bacterium | reverse complement strand
GACGGAAAGGACGGCCTCCCCCAGATTAAACATATGTTTTATGTCGGGGCGGACCGTATCACACTTTTTGGCGGGATCAGCATCCATGAAACCCGTGCCCGTGAGTTGATTCCCCTATTCACTAGGATAATGGGATCCATCCCCGGGGTCTTTGGGGTCAGCATCCAGGCCGGAATTTTTGAGTCGGGTATTGGCAAGGGCAGAACCGTTGATGTTAATATTTCAGGAGAGAATATCCAGGATATTATCCAGGCGGCCCATGGTCTGTTCGGGGCTATATGATCCGGCATGGAACGTACCCAGGTCCGTCCCATACCCTCCCTTGAAGCCAGTTATCCGGAAGCAAACATTATCCCCAACCGGGAAAAACTGGCTGCAAACGGATTGACTGCAAGTGATCTGGGAATATATGTCGATATCCTCATGGATGGCCGTAAAATTGAGGAATACCGGCCAGAAGGGATAAAACAGGTGGATCTGGTAGTCAAGGGGTCGGATTCTTCGGGCAACTCCCCGGAAGACATTTTAAATTCCACCATTGCCAACAGCTTTGGAGATCTGATCCGGATCAGTGATGTGGCAGGGATTTCCTACGGCGAGGGCATGCCCCAGATCAATCATCTGGAACGGGACCGTACCATCACCCTCCAGGTGACGCCGCCTGCTGATCTGGCCCTTCAGGCTGCCCTGGAAAAGATTCAAAATGATATTATTCCTTTGCTTGAAAGCCAGGGAAAACTTAAGAATGTCAGGGTCGGGGTGGGCGGCAATGCAGATAAATTAATGGAGACCCGCCAGGCCCTGCAGTGGAACCTTCTTCTGGCATTGATGATCACCTATCTGCTCATGGCAGCCCTGTTTGAAAATTTTTTATATCCCTTTATTATCCTTTTCACCGTGCCCCTGGCTGCGGCCGGCGGTTTTGTCGGGCTTTGGGCGGTGAATGCCTATATCGCCCCCCAGGGGTTTGATGTCCTGAGCATGCTGGGATTTATCATTCTCATCGGTACGGTTGTCAACAATGCGATTCTCATTGTTCATCAATCTTTGAACAATGTTCGATATAATTCTCTTGCGGGAAAAGAAGCAATATCGGATGCGGTTAAGACCAGAATCCGGCCCATTTTTATGAGTGCTACCACCAGCCTTTTGGCCATGCTGCCCATGGTTGTATCAACTGGTGCCGGCAGTGAATTGTATCGGGGACTGGGCTCGATTCTCCTTGGGGGGCTTGCCATGTCAACCATCTTTACCCTCTTTGTGATCCCGGCACTGCTGATTTTTGTTATTGGGTTTGAAAACAGATAAAAACCAAGCCAGCATTTCCCTGGCAAATTCTGCCTGGTGATCCTTTGATGTCATCTGGTGGTCTCCTCCCCTGTGAATTATTTTTTTTTTGGGAGACTGCATCCGGGTATAAATATCATGGGCATTGGATACCGGCACCACCTCATCGGCATCACCATGGAAAATCAATAGATGGTGAAGGGCCTTTGTTTTGTCCAGAAGATTAAAGAGAAGGTTTTTTTTAAAAAAACTTAGGGGCAGGGCAGGCCGGTTGCCATCGGCTTGAAAGGGAATGTTTTTGATGGTCCGGCTTTGAACCGGGGCCGAACAAATAACCCCCCCGCAAATTTCCACTCCGAGGGCTCCAAGGGATTCCCAGGCATTGATACATGTGGCTCCTCCCATGCTGGAACCAAAGAGCCCCAGTTTTTGTGAGGTAAGATTCAGATCTAAAATATGCCGGACCGCCCCCAGATAATCCTGGGTTCTTTTTTCAAGGGAGGTATCCGTTAAAAAATTTCCCTGGCTTTGGCCGCATCCCCTGTGGTCAAACCGGAAAAAGGCAATGCCCTTGGAAGGTAAGAGACGGGATAAAACCATTTGCTTGGCAGACAACTTGCTGCCTTCAAGGCCGTGGGATCCCACAACCAGGGGAGGATCTTTAATTTCCGGAAACTGGAGTTCTCCTTTTAGAGTAAACCCACCCACCTGGAAATCAATTTTTTTTAAAAAACTTTTCATGGTTGTCTTTATGTCATTAACCCCGTATAATATCAAGTTTTGAAAGTGAAATAATTCTAATAATTTTAAAAGAATGAAACCCATGTCTATAAAGAAAAGAAAGACCTACGAACTTGAGATCATTGACCTTGCCTTTGGTGGCAAGGGGCTTGCAAAGCCGGATGGATTTCCCGTATTTATTGATCGGTGTGTGCCCGGTGATACGGTTTTTGTGAAAATCACAAAAAAGAAAAAATCCTGGGCAGAGGGAAAGCTGATCCAGATTTTGAAACCCTCTGAGCTCAGGCAGTCGGGCAGATGCCGGTATTGTAACTTTTGCGGTGGATGCAAATGGCAGCAGCTTTCCTATGATCTTCAGCTTGAATATAAAAAAAGGCATGTTACGGAATCCATTGAGCATATAGGCCGCTTAAAAGGGGTTCCCGTCATGGATGTCATTCCTTCAGACCCGATATTCGGCTATAGAAACAAGATGGAATTTTCCTGTTCTTCCAAGCGCTGGCTCATGCCCGAGGAACTTGAGGATGAGACCATTAAAAAGGGATTTGGTATTGGTCTCCATGTACCCGGCACCTTTGACAAGGTCATTGATATCAAACAATGCGAAATCATGCCGGCCCAGGGAAATCTTATCCTGGAGGATGTTCGGTCCTTTATCAAAGAATCAGGGCTGCCGGCCTATAATCTCAAGAGCCATGACGGGTTCTGGCGGTTTCTCATGCTCCGCCATTCAGTGGCTTTTGACCAGTGGATGGTCAATATTGTGACCCGGGATAAAAATCTTGAGGTGGTCTCAACCTTAGGCAAACAGCTGGCAGAAAAATA
>PIVS01000123.1 GCA_003353855.1 Desulfobacteraceae bacterium | reverse complement strand
GTTCCACTACTGGTAACTCCTTTGTTTATGTGAGTATTCTTCCCATTTTTAAAACCTTCTTTAAAGGCTCCTGATGAGGCCTGGTGCCTTCCATATTTCCCTGATTTTAATCTCGGAAAAAGTCTGGATTCTTCTTTCCTGTTTTCTTGATGGTTTTGTGCCATCAAAGCCTTGGTCACCTTTACAGGCAAGGAAAGATCTCCATTTATTTTTATCTTGGAATCGTCAAACATCAATTCATGGTTGTCCCTGATCCCGGCAGTGAAACCCATGTCAAAGGAAACCTTTTCGCTTTGTTTAGCCCCATGGTTTTTCTTGAATTCCTGCCAAAGAGACCGGCTTGTTTCAAGAAGAAAATAATAAACATATTCTGCAACAATCAAAGCCTCTTCTCTTCCAATTAGAACCATTCTTTTGTAAACCCTATCGTCCCGGGCATGGTATGTCCGGGATGTCACACTATTCACATAATAATAGTCTCTCAAAACGGACAAAAGGGCTTTTTGGATACTTTCAATGCGTTTTTTCCTGTGGCAGATTGAAAGGTATTTGATATCTGGATCATCATCGCCAGTATTGATTCTCAGGAGATTATATTTGTTAAGCAAATAATTGGCTTTCCTTGATGCGGCTTGAGCCTCTGCTTCGTTATTGGATTGCCCAAGAGCCATAAGTTTTTCGACTTTCATTAACATTTTTTGGGCATCAGCCGGCAGCTCCCCTTTGAATTCCTGTAACCTTTGATGATAATCCTTTCCGCCTGCCACAAAAGCTTTATGCACACCTAATTTTTTACAGGCCAGCTTGAAATATTTTCCATGAATGTCTGCGTTGTCATAGAAGGTGGAAACATATTGGTGCGCCATTTCATGTTTTAGTACCTCTAAAACAATATCCCAGACTTCCGTTTTGATAAGATGGCTTGATATCGAAATTGTTTTTGTTTTAGAACTCCAGCAGCCAAGCGTTGATTCACCAGAAGAAATGTTAATTGTTGGTGTTTCAAGATCTGCTCCGTATCTCCATGAAAAATCTTCGTGTTCCTGTAAAAGTTGTGCTGCCCATCTGGTTTCAAAGTCCTGGGGTTGGGTCTCCATTGTACCAATATTCCTCTTCTTATTCTTTTTCAGTGTTATTTTCCAATTGTTTGATTGACTCTCCAAAAGTTTTTTCGTATTGATTCAATTCTTCCCTGGTTACCCATTTTTCTTTTGTTTCATTACCAATTGAAACTCTTTGACCATCCTCTCTGACAAAACCTTCCCCCAAAACATATCGACACCCGTCATCGGTTTCAAATGCTTTCCAATCATTGCCGAAGGTTAAAATATTAGAAACGGCTTTTTTGTGGTAGGAACCGTCAGCACCGCAAACGAAAATAGTTTGACAAGCCACAACATCTTCCGGCTGAACTTGCCGGAAGAAAAAGTCGTAGCGGTTCTTGACCATCCTTTGGCCAATGAATATCCCGATTAAGCCACTTAAAAGTAGAAGAACACTTATTATTACAGGCATTGTTACCTCCGTTTTTTTTGTCGAGCCAGAATTTCAACAATTTCATCAACAATTTTCATTTTCAATATCTTTTTTTCGAAATTTTCCCACACTTAGCTAATGTTAAATCAACACTTCGTCAAGAGTTTTCTGCTCTTATAAGAGATGACGGCTTTGCTTGAGTATATCAATAAAAAAGGGCCTTTCTTGTCAAGGACCTTTCTGACAAGAAAGGCATCCCCGGGATCCATGAGCCGGGAAAGAACTTCAAGGGTATCATAGGCCTGAAATAGTACACGCCGCCAACATTATCCGGTTCTCCCCTTAAAAAATCCCGAACTGATTAGCTGCCACACCTTGACATCTGCTAAGGTGTTTTTAGATTATGCTTTTAAATATTATGCTATAAACTGGAGAAACCATGTTAAAATTAGGAGAAAAAGGGGCCATCCCCCAGAATGACAATGCGACCTATGCCATTGCCCCCCATATCCCCTGCGGTATTGTCACCCCGGACCTGCTCAGGAAAATTGCAGATGTCTCTGAAAAATATAATGCCAAAGCCATCAAACTCACCGGTGCCACCCGTATGGCCATTGTGGGTCTGAAAGAAGAAGATATTGACGGGGCATGGGAAGACCTTGGATTGGAGAAGGGAGCAGCCGTGGGCATGTGTGTCAGGAGCATCAGAACCTGTCCCGGCACCACCTTTTGCAAACTGGGAAAACAGGATGCCATTGGGATCGGCATGAAACTGGATGAAAAATACCATGCCTTTGAACTGCCGGGCAAATTTAAAATGGCGGTGTCCGGATGCAAGCTGAGCTGTTCTGAATCCTGGGTGCGGGATATCGGTCTCATCGGCTTTCCCGAGGGCTGGACAATTACCATCGGCGGAAATGTGGGTATGCTGCCCAGGATTGGCAAAGAGCTGGTCACAAGCCTGGATGATGAACAGGTCATGGCAGCGGTGGATAAGGTGGTTCAATTCTATGGTGAAAATGCAAAAAGAGGCGAGCGCCTGGGTAAAATGATTGAAAGAATCGGACTTGACCCTTTTAAGGAAGCAATTTAACATTAACCCGGCAAATTGAGGATTCAAATGAAAGCCCATTATATTCCCCGGGAAAAATTTCCCATTCAGATTACCCCACATGTGAAGATGCTGGGCAATTATTTTTTTAACCTCTTTCTTGTCACAGGCCAAAACAAGTCGGCCCTGTTTGAATCAGGTATTTCCGGGGTAATAGATTCTGTCATCACCCAGTTGGATGGGTTGAAAATTTCCCCGGATTACCTGGTCCCAAGCCACCCCCATTCCGACCATATCACGGGACTGCCCGGACTCATGGAGCGATTTCCCCAGGCCAAAATTGTCATGGCAGAAGGTGCCAACCAATTTATCACCCACCCAAAGGCCGGCTCCCTATTGGTCAAAGAAGATTTTTTCATGTCCAAGAGCCTTGAAAAAATGGGGATCACTCCGGGGCGGCCGCCCCTTGAAACCATCCCGGATATCCAGGATGCCCAAATTGTAGAGAAGAGTACCTCCCTGGACCTTGGCGGCGGTATTTTCCTGGATCTCATCAAGGTGGAGGGGCATTCACCCGGCAACCTCATGGGCCTTGTGAAAAAAGACAGAACCCTTTTCTGCTCGGACAGCCTGGGTTTTCATTATCCGGGCCGGGGGTTCTGGCCCCTGTTTTTCACCGGCGCCAATGCTTATTTGTCCACCATTGACCTGATCCAATCCTTTGATCCCCGGATAATCTGCCCGGCCCACCAGGGGCCTTTGATCTCTTCTGCCGCTTCCCAAGGCATACAAGAAGCCAGTGACATAACTTATTCCACCATTAAACGGGTAAAACAAACCCCATTGTCCCAGGAGCAACTGGCCCGGGAAATGTTTGAAGAAAGCTATAAAGATGAGTTTACCCTGTACACCAAAGAAAATATTCAAAACTGCACCCAGCTGCTCATCAAACGGGCCAGGGAAACTTAAGAGGACACAGGAAGGATAAGATCAGGACTCTTTGATATCATATGTGTAAAGCCCGTGATGGCTTGTCCCAGTACATGATTGTGATTTTCTACAAGAACAGGTTTGGCAACCAAAGAACCCATCTTCATCCATAATTTTGTAGGCGATACATTCCAGATCAAATGAATACCGGATAAAATCCTGTACCACCGCATCAAAGGTTATAGGGTATGGAAAAAACCCTTTCCAGATAGATCTGATATTGTTGCCTTTCTGAAGCTGACCAAATTGATCATGGGATTTGTTAAATGCTTAACCAGTTTAATTCTGGGAATTCCCGAGACCATGACAATAAAAAATACAATTCCTATCAATACAGATATACCAGGCCTTTTAAAGCCGATAATCATATGATTCTTTATTAACTTTTCAAGAAAATCACCCCTTATCCCAGGGCTGATCCCAACCTTGGAAACAAAAACCCTTGGCAGGCAAAAGGAGGTGATCAACAGGGTCAAAAAAAAGACCAAGGGATCCAAAGACAACTGCATTCAGCAGATTATACCGTTCAAAAGCAGCTCGCAGGATCGGAATCCCTGCGGCATAGCAATGGGGATGTTCCGGGAAGGCCGCCACAATAATCTGTTTCATTTGTTTGACTTGTTTTTCCAGCTCAAATCCGTTTAGTATTTCATTGTCGATTTTGACGATAAAGGCCAGTGCCTCCTTGTACCGGTCTGAATCAACCGTATTAAAAGAGACACCCGAGGTATCTATACTTACCCGGGATGCCGGAATAATCAAAATCAAGGTGAGCAGAATTAAGCATCCCATAAAAGCCTTGCTATTTTGAACCAAAACTTTTGTAATGAGTATTGATGGCCGACGGGTTGATTTTAAGCGGTGCATATAATTTTTAAGTCAGTATAAAATATTTAAACTTCTATATGTCTTAATCAGGTAACAAAGGCTTATCCCGGAGCATTCTTGATCATTTACCCAGTAGGTACGCAAGTATGAATTTAAAGTCAAGAATATTGAGGCATTGTGACCTGGGAACCAAAAAATCGGCTTGCTCCGAATGGTTTGGAATGATCTTTTTAGTACATTACCGAAAAAAACCTGGTAAATCACAAGAAAAGACCTTGCCGTTACCACCCTGATCGGGATAAACCATAAAAACTCGTAACGATTAAAAAAATAATATACACCTCTGAAAAGGAGAATCATGAACAACATATCAATCGGGTCCATTGAAACCGCCCTGGTAACCGGAGCCAGCGGGGGTATTGGCCGGGCCATAGCCAGAAATTTAGCCGATTCCGGCAGGTTTGTATATCTTAATTACCATTCAAATGAAAAGTGTGCCCAACAAACCCTTGACCAGATCAAGAAACAGGGGGGAAACGGTGCCCTGGTGCAATTTGATGTAAAAGACAGGGATGCCGCAGAAACTGCTGTGAAAAAGATAATATCGGAAAAAGAAAAGATTGATATCCTGGTGAATAATGCCGGAATCCGGGATGATAAGCTCATGGTACGAATGAAAGAAGAAAGCTGGCACCAGGTGTTGGATACAAATCTTACTGGTTTTTTCAATGTCAGTCGGCTTGTGGTAAAAAACATGTTGTCCAAACGGTATGGCCGGATCATTAATATCTCCTCGACCTCGGGACAAATAGGACAGGCAGGGCAAGTCAATTACTCGGCATCCAAGGCAGGCCTCATCGGTGCCACCAAGGCCCTTGCCAAGGAGATTGCAAGCCGGAATATCACGGTTAATGCCGTGGCCCCGGGATTCATTGAAACCGAAATGGTGGATGGGGTTCCCCTGGAACAGATTGCCCAATCCATACCGGCCGGCCGTCTGGGCAGACCAGAAGAAGTGGCAGATGCGGTTCGTTTCCTATGTTCAAGACAGGCCGCATATATTACCGGCCAGGTTCTGGGCATTAATGGCGGTATTTGCTGAGGGAACCCAAATGAATGAGAAAACCCCCTGGGGACTTGTCTGGATACTTCTGGGTGCCGGTATCCTGTCTGCCTTCCAGGTGGGCAAGGTTCCGCCGGTGCTCCAGGATATCCGGTCGGATCTTTCCATCAGCCTGTTCCGGGCCGGATGGGTCCTATCCATTTTTAATTTTATCGGGCTGATGATGGGCACCTGCACCGGTGCCATTGCCGATGCCATGGGCCACCGCCGCCTCATGCTCACAGGGATACTCCTTCAGATTTTAGGCACCTTTCTGGGGTCTTTTTCCCTCTCCTTCGGGTGGCTTCTGGCCACAAGATTCATGGAAGGAACAGGATTTCTGGCCGTGGTTGTGACCACCCCCGCCCTAATTTTCCAGGTGGTCCGGGAAAAAGATGTCAAAACAGCCATGTCTGTCTGGAGCTGTTACATTCCGGCAGGCGTCTCCCTGATGATGTTGCTGCTGCCTTTTTTTCTCACTTTTACCAGCTGGAAGGGGCTGTGGAGAATCAACGGGGTGGTCCTGGCCCTATACGGAATAGTACTGTTCAAAGCCACCGCCGACATCCCGTTCTTAAATTCCTCCCATACCCTGAAATTAAGAGCCCTGGGGACAGATATCCTTAAAACCATCACCTCTCCTGGCCCCCTGGTGCTGGCCTTGATTTTTATCACCTACTCTCTCCAGTGGCTTGCGGTCATGGGATTTTTACCCACCATGCTTTTGGAAAAATACGGCTTTTCAAGGGGGGTGGCCTCGTGGCTCACAGCCGGTGTGGTCTTTTTAAATATTTTCGGAAATCTTGCGGGGGGAAAACTTTTGATGGTTGGCTGCAGACGCTGGCTTTTAATTGGTCTGGCAAGTTTTGTCATGGGCTGTTGCGCCATGGCCATTTATGCGCCAGGTCACAATTTTATACTCAATTATGCCGGATGCCTCCTCTTTTCACTGGTGGGTGGCTTGATCCCGGCCTCGGTCCTGGGGGCTGCCCCCATTTATGCCCCTTCAAAAAACCTCATTTCCACCACCACAGGCCTTGTCATCCAGGGGGGACAATCGGGCCAGGTCATAGGTCCCCCGGTGCTTGCCTGGCTGGTATCCTCCACAGGCACCTGGACTGCCGGAGCCTGGTTCCTGGGAAGCGTGGCCCTGGCCGGCATTTTGCTCAGTCTTTGCATGGCGGGTTTAAAGGATTTGGAATAGAACCGATCCTGATCCTGATCCTGATCCCGGGCATTGAGCACTAGAGGCTCTGTCCCAGCAATGAGTTGACGGCATCGGCAAACACAATATTTTCGCAGGGCTTTGATATATGATCCATGCGGTGATCTAAGATCCTGATCTCTTCCATGGATTCCAAAAACTCGATATTTCCTGAAATAAAAAGGATGGGAATGGCCTTGTCACTTAATCGTATACGCTTGTAAACATCCAACCCGTTAAGGGACCCGGGTAATATATAATCCAGGCTGACCAGGTCAAAGGCTCCCTTGTCAAAGGCCTCCACTGCATCCTGCCCGGTTCCGGCAACCCTTACTTCATGACAAAAGGGCTCCTGACTTAAAATTTTCTTCTGGACACTGAAAATGGCAATTTCATCCTCCACCAGGAGAATCTTTTTATTTTTAATCACCTGCTTCCGCGCAATCCGGCTTTTTTCCTCCCCGGTCAGCTCTTTTATGATCAGGGGAATGGACAGAACAAAGGTGGTGCCTTCCCCCTCTTGACTGCGAAATGAAATTTTCCCCCGGTGCTTTTCAATATATTTTTTCACATTTGCCATGCCATACCCGCTCCCCTTGATATCCGGCAAATAAGCACCTCTGATATCCTTGCTGCCCTTTAATGTGAAGGAGGGGGCATAGATCTTTTTGTGAAATTGAACTGGTATACCGCAGCCGTTGTCAATAATTTCAATCTCCAGCCTGTCTTCACAGGACCTGGTTTTGATAACCAATCGGGGCATTTTTTCCCGGCCCAGGGCATGGATGGAGTTTTGAATCAGGTTGACCAGTGCATGGTCAATCATGCCGTGATCTGCCAGCAGCTCGGGTATATCCGGTTGAAATTTTCGAACCACCTTTATCCAGTTCAGGTCTTTTTTCAGAAGATTGACCACCAGTTCTATCAGTTCATTAATATTAAAATATTCTTTCTTGGGCTCCTGGTCCTTGGCAAAGGTCACAAGATTTTTGGTCAGGTTTCTCCCCCGAAGGGTTTGTTTGAGAATAATTTCCAGATTGTCACGAATCCCAGGTTCTTTGGAATCCATCAGGGAAAGCTCTGCATTGCCCATGATTCCGCCCAGGATATTGTTAAAATCATGGGCCATTTTCCCGGCTATCTGGCCCACCAGAGCATATTTTTCCTGCTCTGCCGCAAACCTCACCGCATCGGCCCGTTCTTTTTCACTCTGTCTTTGATCGGTGATATCCCTTGTGGTGGAGAGGATCATTTTTTCCCCGTGGAACTCAAAAACCGAAGAATTTATTTCCACGGGGAAAATTCCATTATTTTTCTTTTTGTTTAGGGTTTCAAATGTCCGTTTTCCCATTTGCATCAAATGCTGCCGATCCCGGGCACTTCCCATACCTTTTCCCTCTGGATACAAAAGCAGCATCTGGGGACTCATCTGCAAAAATTCCTCCCGGGTATACCCATACCGGCTGCAGGCAATATCATTAACCTCAACAAAATTTTCAAACCCTTTTTTTGAAAAGGGATGTACAAACACGGCATCGGTAAGGCTGTTAAACAAAGCCCTGAATTTGGTTTCATTTTCCTTTAATGCCGCCTCGGCCTTTCTGTTCTCTGTCATATCCCTTCCGCAGCCCACCGTACCCACCATTTCGCCCTGTACATTGAAAAAAGGAGCCTTCTGAACATCCAGCACCAGATAATCCCCCCGGATAAATCCTTCTTCAATGAAGCGGCCGGCAGTGCGGGTGTCCTTGACGATTTTGTCTGAATCCTCACAAATTTCCCCAAAGGTGTGCAAAAATCCCTGTTCCCGTTCCCTGTCGGCAAAATAAATATCATTTTTCCCCACAGGCTCCCGAGTATTTTCGCACATGAGTAAACAGCGGCAAATGGCCTTGTTTACAAACAGAAAGTTATCCTCCATATCCTTGGCCCAGATTAAATCCGCCACATTGTCCATCATCATCTGAAAAAAAGAAGCACCCTGGAAAGAAGATATGTCCATTTTACTTATGGCCTGGGGAAACGAATAAACCTGTTGAACCGGTTGTTTTTCCAGTTCACTTACTCTCTGCAGCAATTCCTCATAGGAAGGTTTTGGCATTGTAAATATCCTGTGGGCAGCCGGATCGGAACAGATTAAAAGAAAAGAAGCTGTTTTTACCGGCGGCTCTAAATTAAAAACACAAATAATAGGTTCGAAAAACAGATAGCGGCCTCGGGCCCACCCATATTGATCAACCCTGAAAGGATCACCAAAAGCCGACAAAAATCAGTTAATTATTACAATATTTTCCCAACAAAAGCCACAAATAAAAAAACCGGCCCCAGGATTTGCCCTGGCCAAATCTTTACCCCTTTGCCTTTCTTGTTGTCAGATAAACATTGGCAGCAAAAATCAGAAAGGCACCTATCCACCCGGACAGGGACAAGGAAGGATCCATGGCAATGAAGGGGCCTAACATGGCGGCCAGCAAAATCCGGGTGGAAGAGATAATCCCCCCTTCAATGGCGGTAACATACTTGAATCCAACGGTCAAAAGATATTGACCGGCAATGGCACTAGCCGAACACCAGAACAGATATTTCAGCTCTTCAACAGAGGGAAGGCGCATCTGGTCGTAAAAAAGGCAAAACACAATCACCGTGCCCACACCAAACATGAAAAAAAGAGTGGTATTGGTATCATGCACCTTACGGGACAAATTCAGATACATGATGGCAACGGCTGCGCTTATACCTGAGCCCAACGCCCACAGGGAATTAAAATCAAAGGCCATACTGCCCGGGTCCAATATGAGCCAGATGCCGGCAAAGGCGATGATGACAATGAAAATTGCCACAGGGTCCCGTTGTCTCCTGAAAAAAATCCATGAAAACAGGGCAATAAATAAAGGATAGGTCATATTTAAAATATTGGCCTGGGCAACAGAGGTCAACTCAACCCCCTTAAAAAAACAATAAACCGCCAGACAATTGCCAAGGGCCCTGCCAATGAGAAATCGTTTTTTGACAATTTTAATTTTTTTGCCACCGATTCCCATGACCAGAAGAACCGTTGCAAAGCCCACAACAAACCGGGCAAAGGTAAACAGGGAAGAATCAATTTTGAGCCCTGCCATGCCGGACCATTTGATAATTACGGTGGCCAGATAAAAACAGAATGCCGACCCGAATACTGCCAGGCACCCCAGGGTGTTTTTTGTATCCATGGATAGATTTTTTAACTTTTTTGTGTTAGGTGAATTTAAATTTGCCAATCATTCTTGAAATTGATACCTTTTAGTGATAATTCATTTCCCCTTGGGAATAATTTTGTAAAGAACATATAAAATGAATAAAAACAATAAAAATTTTCAAGACCAGATAGTCCCCCTGCGGGATAATATTGATTCCATTGACTCCCAGATTCTGTCTCTGCTTGCCCGGCGCCAGGCCCAGGTAGAAAATGTGGTGGCTTTGAAAAAAGCCCATGGCATCCCCGTATACCACCCGGCAAGGGAGGAAGATCTGATATCCAAACTCCGACTCCAGTCACAAAACAATGGTCTGGATCCTGATTTCATGGAAGATCTTTACCGGGTGATACTTCGCCAGTCAAGGGTGAAACAGACCCAGAAAATGGAACACAAGGGCGTACGCCCCAATGCCAAGGTGCTTGTCATTGGGGGTGCAGGTCAGATGGGAGGCCTGTTTGCCGGCCTGTTTATTAAATCCGGGTATGAGGTAAGGATTTTATCGGCCCAGGACTGGGATCATGCCCAAGCCCTTTGCCTGGAGGTTGATCTGGTACTGATCTCCGTCCCCATTGAAAACACCCTCCAGGTCATTGAAAAAATTTCCCCCCTTCTGCCGCCCAAGGCTGTGCTGGCAGATCTGACCTCGGTGAAAAAAGAACCTGTTTCCCAAATGCTTTTAAATCATACGGGACCGGTACTGGGGGTTCATCCCCTTTTCGGCCCTACCCTAAGCTGCCTTGACAAACAGATCATTGTGGTCACCCAAGGAAGGGATGAGGCTGCCTGCCAATGGTTCACAGAGCAACTATCCCTTTGGGGAGCGGTGATTGTTGAGTCCACACCTGACGAACATGATGAAATAATGGAAATTGTCCAGTCATTACGCCATTTTGTCACCTTCTGCTTTGGTGAATTTCTCTGCCACCGCCGGGCAAAACTTGCACGGACCCTGGAATTTTCAAGCCCTATTTATCGCCTGGAGCTGGGCATGGTCGGCCGGCTTTTTGCCCAGGACAGCGCCTTGTATGCGGAAATTATCTTTGCCACCCCTGAACGGCGGGCCCTGCTGAAGGAGTTTATTCTTTCCCTGGGCCGCCATGTGGACATGCTCGAAAACAATGACAAGCAATTGTTCATTGACCAGTTCAAGCGTGTTGCCCAGTGGTTTGGGCCCTTCAGTGACCAGGCCATGCGGGAGAGCACTTTTCTCATAGACAAACTCATCGAACGGTTCTAAGCGAACCTGGTTCTAAGCGAACCTGGTTCTAAGCGAACCTGGTTTCAGTTTTCCCTTCCGTATTGCTTTAATTTCTTCAGAAGGGTTTTTCGGGTAATCCCCAGGCGGCGGGCTGTTTCACTTTTATTCCCTTCGGCGGATTCCAGGGTGGATAAAATGGCTTTTTCCTCAATCTTTGACAAAGCAATATTTTCAAGGCCCAATGCAGGGGTTAATTCTTCGGGATCTGGAATGATAAAAGAAAGATCTCCTTTGCAGATATAGTCGGACCGGGCCAGCACCACTCCCCTCTCAACCTCATTCATCAACTCCCTTACATTACCCGGCCAGGAGTATCGAATCATGGCATCCATGGCATCCGGGGAAAACCCCTGTATGTCCCGTTTGTTCTTTTGGGTGAATTTATTTAAAAAATGGAGGGCCAATTCCGGAATATCCTCGGGCCGCTGCCCCAGGGGCGGGATATCAATGGTCACCACATTAAGCCTGTAATAAAGGTCCTGCCTGAATGTGTTCTCTGCTGCCATACTTTTCAGGTCCCGGTTGGTGGCGGCAATAATCCTAACATCCACCCGGATGTTCTTGTCACTTCCCACGGGGGTGAATTCTTTTTCCTGGATCACCCTCAATAATTTTGCCTGCATGGAAAGACTCATCTCACCGATTTCATCCAAAAGGATACTCCCACGGTCTGCCAGGAGAAATTTTCCCTTTCTTTTTTTATCCGCCCCTGTAAAGGCCCCTTTTGCATGGCCGAACAATTCCGATTCCAAAAGGGTTTCCGCAATGGCAGCACAATTGATCCGAACAAAGGGCTCATCCTTCCGGGAACTGTTAAAATGCAGGGCAGAGGA
>PIVS01000604.1 GCA_003353855.1 Desulfobacteraceae bacterium | reverse complement strand
TTTGGAAGCGATCATTTTCAAACACCTTCCTGTAAAACCCGATGGTGGTCTCAATACCCGTGATCTCAAATTCTGACAATGCCCTTTTCATTCGGCTGATTGCAGAAGGCCTGTCCTTGGCCCAGACAACAAGCTTTCCAATGAGAGAATCGTAAAACGGGGTGACCATGTATCGGTCATGGATATGGGTGTCAATTCTAACCCCAGGCCCCCCGGGAAAAAGGACAGACTCAATTTCGCCCGGGGAGGGCATGAAGTTATCCATGGGGTCCGAGGCATTGATCCGGCATTCCATGGACCACCCATTGAGCCTGACCTCCTCTTGTTTTATCCCAAGGGATTCTCCTGCTGCAATTAAAATCTGCTGCTCCACAATATCAACCCCTGTGACCAGCTCTGTGACCGGATGTTCCACTTGAACCCTTGCATTAATTTCCATGAAATAATAATTTTTGTCTTTATCCACTAAAAACTCCATGGTTCCCACGTTGGTATACCCGATTGAGCTTGCCACCTTAATGGAGGTTTCGCCAAGCTCTGTGCGAAGGGTTTCATCAACAAAGGAAGAGGGAGACTCTTCAATGAGCTTTTGATATCTCACCTGGATACTGCACTCCCTTTCCCCCAAATGGATATAATTGCCATGGCTGTCCCCTAAAATCTGAATCTCAATGTGCCGGGATTTCTCAATATATTTTTCAAGATATAAATTGGAGTTTCCAAAGGCTGCCTTTGCCTCTCCTGCGGCAATGGAAAAAGCTGTCATAAGTTCCCCAGGCGTTTTGGCGATTCTCATGCCCCGGCCGCCGCCGCCGCCGGCCGCTTTTAATATCACCGGATACCCGACCAGGTCGGCAATGGTACAGGCCCCATCCCCGGAGGAAACGATATCGTCGCTCCCGGGAATCACCGGAATACCAAGTTCCACTAAGGTCTGCCTTGCAGCGGACTTGTCACCGGCCATGGCAAGGGTCTGCGCCGAAGGGCCGATAAAGGTAATCTCATTATTAAAACAGGCCTTTGCAAACTCGGCATTTTCCGAAAGAAATCCATATCCCGGGTGAATGGCGCAGGCTTTTGTCTCCCTTGCCGCAGCAATGATGCGCTCCATGTTTAAATAACTTTTGCGGCTCAGGGCAGGACCTATATTTACGGCCCTGTCCGCATACTTTACGTGTAGACTTTCCTTGTCTGCATCTGAAAAAACCGCAATCGTCTCAATCCCCATTTCCCTGCAGGCCCGGATTACCCTCAAGGCGATCTCTCCCCTATTTGCTATTAATACCCTTTTAAATAACATGGTTCCCCCTTGGATCTTGCATCCGATCTTGTCCCTTTTGTCTTATCCGGTTTGTCTTATCCGGTTTGTCTTATCCGGTTTGGTATCAGGCTAAAGTTGATATTAATTCAGCTCAATCTCTATCAATACCTGGTTTTTCATGACAGCCTCTTCGTTTTCCACCAGTATTTTTTTGATAACCCCCGGGTGTTCACTGTGAAGTTCTGTAAAAATCTTCATGGATTCAATCACACAAATGATATCAGATGGGGTGATGGACTGGCCTTCTTCCACCAAAGATTTTTCCCCGGGAGCAGAAGATCTGTAAAAAGTTCCCATGACCGGGGAAGTGAGGGTATAGATTTTTTCGCCCATTAAAGTTTCTCCTTTTATCCAAACTTATCTTTGATTTAAGCTATTGGTATTAAATGAAATTTATCTGTATTTTTTTTAAAAATATACTTGACATATATTTTGAATCTATGTCAAGTATATTTTAATCTTGCCAAAAAACACCCACAAAAAGGGTTACTTTAAGATATGAATAATAGACCGAAAGTACAAAAGCTTCCCAAACAGCCATTGGCTGTTATCGCCTATGAAACCATTGTCAGAAAAATAATCTGTCTGGAATATCAACCAAGCCAGCACCTTGAAGAAAATCAGCTGGTGGAGGAATTGGGCATCGGCAGAACCCCAATACGGGAAGCCCTTGTCAGACTACATGGCGAAAAAATGGTGGAGTCCCACCCCAAAAAAGGGGTGATTGTCCGCCCCATTACCCTGCAGAATACCAAGGCCATGTTTGAAAGCATGAACATCATCGAAATCGGCCTGGTTAATATAGCCGTTAACAAGGATTGCTCCAATTTCATCAATAAAATGAAGAGCACCAATGAAGATGTCCTAAAGGCCATCCAGGCAAATGATGTTTTTGGTCTGGTGGAGGCAAACCATGAATTTCATATGAATTTTGCAAGGTGTTCGCAAAATGAATTTCTCGTCCGGGCAGTGGGGGATATCAGAACCGAAGCCAAGCGGCTCTCCTATTTATCCTATGATAATATCATCGACCCCAAAAAACCCATTGAGGCCCACTATGAGTTGATCTTCCAGGAGCATGAAAAGATAATTGACGCGCTTTGGGATAAGGATGAGGCCGGTCTGAAAAAACTAATCAAAGAGCACATACTGACTTTCAGGCAGCGAATCATTGTTTTCATGACATCCTGACGGGATGTCTAAAGAGTGCAAACTCTTATAGAATGAACGATAACACAATAAGGAGAAAAAGATGAAAAAAGGATTGTTATTTTTAACGGGTCTGATTTTTTCCCTGACCCTGTTTTCCAATGCCATGGCAAAAACCAAATGGGACCTGCACCTGAACTATCCTGGGGGCAATTTTCACTCCCAGGGAGCAAAAACCTTTGCCGACAAGGTGGCCAAGGCTACCCGTGGCGAGCTGACCATTGTGCTGCACCCGGGTTCCTCACTGGGATTTAAAGGACCTGAACTTTTAAGAGCGGTTGCCGAAGGCCAGCTTGCCCTGGCTGAAATCCCCACGGGTATGGTTGAAGGCGATGCACCG
>PIVS01000122.1 GCA_003353855.1 Desulfobacteraceae bacterium | reverse complement strand
TTCCAGCACTTGGTTCCGCTTCACGACCAGCTTTGATCCTTGTCCGTTGCCGAAGCTTGTCATTTATTTTTTTCCAAAGCCCATGTTTTTCCCATTCCCGAAAATAATGATAGACTGTTTTGTATGGTGGAAAATCGTATAGCAGTAACTCCCAAGCGCATCCAGCACACAAAATATACAAGATGCCATTGACTATCATTTTTTTTAGGTGCTCCATTGGGCGCCCTTGTTTCTTTGATCTTGGAAAATATCTATAAATCACACACCATTCTTTATCTGTAAGATCTGTTGAATATCCTTGCTTCACAATTGGCTCCTGGCTCTATTTTGACGGTTCAATCTCTCAAAAGCCGCTGTATATTGTTACTTCAGGAGTTTTTTTCAACAATATTTTTCAGACACGCTCTAAGATAAAACAGCAAAAAATATCTTGACACACAATGCTCATATCGCTACATTCTGTTTTAACGATATATATAAGAGGATATATGACAAAAGTTTTCAAAATTAAAATAGGCAAGCATCAAACGGGAATTATGGACCTTGATCAAGTCCTGGAAGAAATGGCAAAAGAAGGGCAAGGTATTACTGATCAACAGATCGGTGCCCTGATGGTGGAAAAACTGTCCAAAAAAAATTATATTCCACCAACTGTTGTTGATCTTTATGAATCTGCATTTATGCGTGAATATAAAAAATTTATTGGCGAACCAATACCGGAAATACCCATTGAGGGAATTGAGATTAAGGTCTTAGGGGCTGGTTGTCCGAGTTGTGATCGATTGGAGCAAGACCTGATGGTGGTAATAGAAGATCTCGGTATTGAGGCGGATCTTGAACATGTCAGGGATTTTAAGGAAATCAGCAAATATGGGGTAATGGGGTCACCTGCCCTGGTGATTAACGGTAAAGTCAAAGCGGTGGGTTCAGTACCCTCCAAATCTCGACTCAAAGAGTTTATTCAAGAAGCCCAAACACAATTAGACAAACAGCTGTCGCTGTAATATGAGGAAAATATGAAAGCATTTATTAAAGTGATGAAAGCGTTGTCCGATCCTAACCGTGTCAAAATGATGAAAATGCTTCAATCCCGCCCCCTTTGCGTATGTGAGATCAAAGAAGCCCTTGGTATTGCACAGTCAACTGCCAGCAAACATTTGAAAATTCTTGAAGATGCAGAACTGATAAGAGGTTTTAAGGATGGATTATGGGTAAATTATTCCCTTTCTGATGGCAGTGGTTCTCCCTATTCCGCCAGCATGATTGGTAACCTGAAACACTGGTTGGATAATGAATCGGAAATCCTGGAGTTGAATCAGATCCTTCCGGACATTGACCGTCATGACATTGTTGGGAAATAATAGGTAACAAAAAAATTTATAATAATACATCGTTAAATGCACACATATAAGTAAGATATAGGAGGACTCATGGAATCAAAAACAACCCAACCTATTCAAGGTGGGAGAAAAATAAATAAGATGATGGCCTTAAATTTGTTGATGGCGGCCATTGGTGTATATTTGTGGTGGACTGTTTATCGGGTACTGCCGGAGCTGTCAAAGTGGCTTACATACAAACTTTTGCCCATTCAAGAAGGATCTCACTTAGGGTCTTCAGTGGAATTTTTTCTGTATGATACACCAAAGGTCATGATGCTTTTATTCATAGTTGTCTTTGGTGTGGGCATCATCAGGAGCTTTTTCACACCTGAAAAGACAAGGGCTTTCCTATCTGGAAAAAGCGAGTTTGTCGGTAATGTTTTTGCCGCATTATTAGGCATTATTACCCCTTTTTGTTCCTGTTCTGCGGTACCTCTATTTATCGGTTTTGTGACCGCAGGCGTTCCGCTTGGTGTTACTTTTTCATTTCTGATCGCAGCCCCCATGGTCAATGAAATAGCACTTGGCCTTTTATATGGACTTCTGGGTTGGAAAATTGCCGCTATTTATCTGGGAACAGGTTTGTTTATTGCGATATCAGCAGGCTGGGTGATCGGTCGTCTTAAACTTGAACATCATATTGAAGACTGGGTAACCCAGACAAACGCGGCAAACTTGACCATGGAAGAAGAAAAATTGACCTGGAATGACCGCCTTGTTTACGGATGGGATGCTGTCAAAGAAATTATCGGTCGTGTATGGATATATGTCATACTGGGTATTGCTGTAGGGGCCGGTATTCATGGTTTTGTACCTGAAGGTGTTATGGCCTCTATTATGGGTAAGGACTCCTGGTGGTCTGTTCCCTTGTCTGTAGCGATTGGTGTTCCCATGTATTCCAATGCTGCCGGTGTTATTCCAGTAGTAGAAGCGCTTTTAGGAAAAGGAGCAGCGCTTGGATCAGTTTTGGCATTCATGATGAGTGTCATTGCTTTGTCTTTACCGGAAATGGTGATCCTAAGAAAAGTATTAAAACCCAAACTTATTGCGGTCTTTGTGGGTGTTGTTGCCAGCGGGATTCTGTTTGTAGGGTATCTGTTCAATATGATTCTTTAAAAAAAATGAAACGATTAACGATTAAAAGGAGTTTATCATGGAAATAAAAGTATTAGGTCCTGGCTGCGCTAAATGTGCAAAAACGAAAAAATTGGTACAGGAAGTGATTAAGGAAACCGGTGTTGACGCAACCGTGGAGAAAGTCTCCGATATGATGGCAATTGCTTCATATGGTGTCTTCGGTACCCCGTCGGTTATCGTGGACGGAGAAGTCAAATGCACAGGCAAAGTGCCTAAAAAAGACGATATTAAAAAATGGCTGGGAAAATAAGAAAGGAGAAAATATGGAACAGGTTTTGAAAAATTTCACTCTGGATTTCTTTGGCAAGGGAAAACATAAAGTATCCCCTGCTGCTTTTTTTGAGTTGGATGATGTGGTTCTGTTGGATGTTCGGTCAAAAAAAGAAGAGGCTGCTTCTTTATCCATTGGGCTTGCCCTTCATGATAATGTGCAATGCCTTAATATTCCCATAAATGAAATACCTGACCATTTGAACGACATTCCTATGAATAAACCCATTGCCCTTTTCTGCCCGGCAGGTGCTAGATCTGCCATTGTTTACAGTTTTTTGCTGAGCAAAGGATTCTCGGATGTCCGTATCCTTATGGGCGGGTATCCCGCATTGACGGATGAAGTAATGCCGGGCAAAGTACTGCAACTCACCTTGCAGTAAATTTGGAGGATCTGAAGATGGATCAGAGTATTATCGTCAGCATTCTTATTTTCATCGTGGCCATATCAATGACCATGGTGGGAAAAGGCGGGGGCAATTTTTATGTGGTTATTCTTGCAATGGCAGGAATTTCCATGCACGAAGCCGCAACAACGGGACAGTTTATTTTGTTTGCTGCTTCAATTACGGCAATGGTCATTTTCCAAAAGAATAAATCCGTATCCTGTAGTCTTGCTGTGTTGATCGGTAGTACAGCATCGATTGCTGCCCTATGCGGTGGATATCTTTCCCATCTTTTCAGCGGATTTGTACTGAAACTGGTTTTTGCCTTTATGCTGTTTGCATCCGGTGCCGTTATGCTTATTCCTGTGAAAAAAGATTCCGTGGGAACCCCCAAAAAACAGTTTGGAACCATTGAAATTACATCCGGTGGCTGGATGTATGGAATAAATTGGTGGAAAATTTGCCCTAAAAACAAAGCCAAGGCATCTGAAAAAGCTGTTTGCTTATACAAATTGGCTGGCAGCTGTCTTTATGGTGGTAAACGCATTTCATGTTTGAGTGTATTCTATTTTAATCATGTAGTTCATTAAGGAGGAAAAATGACAGACAATTGTTGCAGTACAAATGGAAATATCATGATACTTGCCTGTTCAGGCGGTTCAAACGTAGGGCAGCTCTCCAACCAGGCCGCAATAGATTTGACCCGGGAAGGGTTTGGCAAAATGTTTTGCCTTGCCGGAATCGGAGGGCAGTTAAGCGGATTTGTTCAGTCTGCAAAGGATGTGCAAAACATGGTGGCCATTGACGGATGCCAAGTTGGATGTGCAAAAGCCATCCTGGAGCAGGCCGACGTGCCCTTGAAAAACCATGTAATCATCACAGATTTGGATATTGAAAAGAACAAAAATTTTGACCTTCAAACGGAAGATATTGCCAAAGTAACCTCTGCAGTTCGTGAGACCTGTTCCAAGCATTCTGATAATCAGTCGACTGTATCAAAAAAACCATTTAATTGCTGCGGGTGATTAAATAGATTTAAAGACTCAGGACAAAATTAATACAAGGTTTCGATATGGGAAAATCTAAAATTGGGAGAACTTGTCGGATGTTTAAAAATCTAAAAAGAGTTTATCCATGAGATTAAAAACAATAATGGTTATGGTGGTATTATTTTTTCAAGTTTGTTTTTCTGAATGTTTTGGTGCTGTGAATGAAGAACTCCCCAATGCTGTGATACTATATACGGGTGATATTCGTGGGAACCTTAATCCCAAAGGATGTTGCACCAATATTGGCGGTCTTGCCAGAAGAGCCACAAAAATACAGGAATTAACGAAAAGATATAAACACACCATATTATTGGATACCGGCGATTATATTAGTAACGAAAATGAGGATTGGCTGAATCAACTGATAATAGCCCAGACAGCGAAAGCCTATAAAATGATTCGGTATGATTTTTTAAATATTGCCGATGCTGAGCTTCTCTCCGGTGATACCTTTTTCGAATCATTTTTATCAGATCCGGCCTTATTATTAGTAAGTACTAATTTACTATCCATGGATGAAAATATAAAAATCCATCCCTATCGTATAAAACAGGCTGGCAAATTCAGATTCGCTATTCTCGGCCTCGTATCAGATCACTTTCTTAACGGGATTGATCATAATTCAATTACAATCCATGATCCTGTAAAATCTATAAAAAGATATCTTCCTGAAATTAAAAAGAACTCTGATTTTATTATACTCATGTCCCACGCAGGCATTAAAAGGACAAGAGATGTTATCGGTGAAATACCGGATATAAATATTGCGATTGTAGGCCATGATGATTATGCCACTTTTGCCCCCGAAACCGTTGGTAATACAAAAATTTTTAAAAATGCTACTGGAGGGAGTACGATTGGCGCAGTTAAAATATGGATAAATCAATCAGGCCAAATAGAAAAGATAAAAAGTAGCCTTGAATTGCTTGATAAGAGGATTAAGCCTGAACAGGCTTATTATATGCTTGAAAACAAGTTTAATGCTGAAAAAAAGAAAGCAATAAGTATAAATACAAACTAATAGTTACAAGAAGGAAAACCAGATGATGAAACAAACCCTGAAAAAATTGAGTGTGTTGGTTGTAATGTTGATGCTGTTTTTTACGTCAGGTGCTTTTGCTGAGAATTATTTAAACGTCCCAGCCAAAGGAAGAGTGACTATGATTGATCTGGGGGCTAAAAAATGTATCCCCTGTAAAATGATGGCACCGATTCTTGTTAAACTCAAAAAGGTCTACAAAGAAACTGCTGATATCGTATTTATCGATGTCTGGGAAAACAATAAACCAGCAAAGCGGTTTAAAATCAGGTCAATACCTACCCAGATTTTCTTTAATAAAAAGGGGGACGAGGTTTATCGGCATGTTGGATTCTTAGATGAGAAATCCATTGTTGAGCAGATGACAAAAATGGGAGTTCCAAAGCCGGACCTGGGTGGTAAAGGATAATTGTTATGCTGGATACACTTTTTTTGACAGTAAACCAATGGATTTCAGGTGGAACCTATTTTGCTGCAATCGGATGTTTTGTCTGGGGTATGATTAGTGTGCTGCTCAGCCCCTGCCACATGGCATCAATCCCGTTGATCATCGGTTACGTCGGGGGGCAGGATAAAATGGTCAATCCCCGACAGGCTGGCATTTATTCAGTTCTTTTTACGACGGGCCTGTTTTTAACCATTGCCATTATCGGTATTATTTGTGCCCTTTTAGGCCGGATGCTGGGGGATGTGGGAAATTACTGGCAGATTTTAATCGGCGCTATCCTGATCTGGGTAGCCTTGGGTATGTTGGGCGTGGAAAAATGTTCCATGTCAGGCTCTTTGTTGTACCGGCTTAAGGTCAAGGGGCTGACAGGTGCGTTTATTCTGGGGCTTGCCTATGGCATTCTTTCCGGGTCATGCACCTTTGGGTTCATCGCACCGATTCTGGCGGTTATTACCGTTCAGGAGCAGGTGATGACAGGGATTATCCTGATCATACTTTTTGCAATTGGTCATTGTCTGCCGATTGTCATTGCCGGCAGCTCAACTGCAGCCGTCAGGAAATTGATGGAAAATACAGCCTGGCAGGGAGCCGGTACATGGTTCCGCAATGGGGCCGGTACCCTGGTTGGTCTTTTGGGCATCTATTTTGTCATTTATCCGTTTGTTACGAACTAATACAGCAAACCATAAAACGGTTCAAAAAACTGGCTTACTGGCCCAGCTTCTATAAAGATAATCAAATGAGATAAAATTTTTAAATTAATAACAAAGGAGTTGCAAATGCTGCTCAAAGACTATGACCTTGAAATATTTAAATCCAAATGCCAGGCCGATACCAAAGGGGTTCATTGCTTTGCCCACCTGCACCAGGATGTCAGTGAGGCACTGCCGTACCTGAATACGGCCCTGGGCGGTTTCGAATACCTGAAAGATCCGCCTGCAGTCACCTTCCGTGCCCAGGGAAAACTGATCACAGTCCATGGTAACAAAATTGCCGTCAATGCCCTGAAGGATGAAGCAGAGGCCAAAAAAATTATTGAATGGCTGAAAAACGAAATCAATGATGCCTGGAAAAAAAAAGACACCATAGAGCCCTGTTATACCGGTATGCCTCGGCCCGGAATCATAGAAATCTTAAAACTTTTACCGAAAACCAATTGCCGGGAATGCGGTCAGCCCACCTGTATGGTCTTTGCCACTCAGGTGGCCCAGGGTGCCAAAAGTGCCGAAGACTGCAAGCCCATGGAGGATGAACAAAAAAACAAATTAGATACCTACATGATACAATTTAACCTTGATGATTAATTATTTGATGATTAATTAGGAGAAGGGATTCTTTCCATTGCAATTTTCATATTCAGCCTGTCAAATTAAACAGGCACTCTGGCAGATTTGTCTCATACTTATTTTTGCCGTTATTTTCGGGCTGGTTTCCAATACTGTGCGTAAACAACACCTGCCCTATAGTGCTCAGCAAAACGGAGACACCTCTACTCAGATAAATGGAGACACCAACGCCAATTTACCATTCCAACATCATCACGACATTTTGATTTCACACAGATAATTCAATCAGAGAAAAGGGGACATCAGTTACGATAAGATTAAAACGGTTGCAAAAAAGAAGAGAGGGGAATAACTTTTGGTTTGCAAAAGCTCTTTTAACAAAGAACACCAAAAGAATTTTCCCATTCAAATACCATATCACATAAAGGTAAGTTTACAAGAATATCATGAAAATTTTGGTGCATGGACAATACCAGATTTTTCGGATAAGTGTTTCATATGCAGTGGTGCTGATTGTGCAACATTTCACGGGCACTATACAAGGACAGCGATCTGTCCTTTGACGGGCTTTTCAGCCTCGGATCTACCGATTATCCGCTTTCTGTGCCATGGTATAGGTGATGTCAAAATATGTGGCCATGTCACATTTTCTTTACTGCCCTTTCAGCTTGTCCCCTTTCGAAGACTATCGCTCAATTTCATGGTGATCGCTGTATGGATTAGAATTAGCAGGCAGTTGAGTTTAACCAGGGCTATGGACACCATAGAGGAGGAGCTCAACAACCTTGGTGAGGTGTGCCTGAAAAATTAGTGCATTTAAATAATCGCTTCGTGCTTCCCAAAGTTTTTTATAATTTCCTGATATTTACTGGTGCTATTCTAAAACTTCAATATTTTCTACAATGTGACCTTCAGGTTTATCATCCCAACATAGGCTTGCAATCGGCATCTTAGAAGTCTTTGTCATAGTTCACCCAAAACATGAGATACACGTTTCTTGATGGGGAGAAATTATGGTGGAACATATAGAAATCACAAGTTTGGACCTTCGTTATGAAAGGCTCCGGTTGAAATCCAAAACAAGAGAAAAAATCCTACTTGCCTCCATTATCGACCGAGGCATACACGACTCCCTTAAAGAGCTTAACCTAAAAGGTGGAGAAAGGGTTCTCCTTGATTGTTTTAAACGATATCGGTGTGCAAAAAAACTCCATATCGGAATTGTACCTTACCACTCTTTTGGAAGTGATGAGCCTCTTGGTATCCTCAAACTGATCCGAACTTCAAACGCCAAACCACTTACTATCCTGGAACAGGCAAAATTGATTGATGAGCTTCAAAAGATGCATGGCATAAGCAATGCTGATATTGCCGATATCCTTCAAAAAAGTAAATCCTGGGTAAGCATGCGATCCGGTATTATAGGAGAAATGAGTGAGTACGTATCGAAACGGATTTTTAAAGGTGATTTTCCTGTGTATTCTTTCATGTACACCCTACGTCAGTTCATACGTATGAACTCCATATCTAAAAAAGAGATTGATGAATTTGTTAAATCCGTTGCCGGCAAAGGATTGAGTATTCGTGACATTGAACTGCTTGCCACAGGGTTTTTCAAGGGTTCAGAGGACTTTAGGCAACAAATCCAAAAAGGCAACATCGCCTGGGGCCTGAACAAATTAAAAGAGCCGGCAGCAAAAAAAACGCAGTGCAGCAAAGCTGAACAAAAAATGCTCAGGGATCTTGAACTGGTGCTACGATATATGCAGCAAATCACCTTTAGAGCGGGGGAGCATAGCCTTGGCAATAATGATTTTCATGCACAGGCAGGTCTTTTGGCATTGGGAATTATAAAGTTTTTGGATAATTTTACCACAGCCGTGAGAGGTCTGTATGATCGATGCGAATAAGCGTAAAGCAATTTTTCTACTTCACAATGAAGGGATGGGTATTCGTGAACTATCCCGCAAACTTCGGGTCAGCACAAATACTGTCACCAGGATCATTAAGCAGGAGGGAGAACTTCCTGAAATAACGAAACAGAACAAGATAGATATTGATCCTGAAATTCTTACGGAAGATAAAGGAATTGCGATTGGATATTCTACGTTAACACGAGTCATGCGGGAACTTGGCCTGGGTCAACCCAAAAACACACGCTGTGACCATGTGCCAGATGTGCCTGGAGCCGAAATGCAGCATGATACAAGTCCCTATACCGTAAAACTTGGAACAAACCGGGTCAAAATCGTTGGCAGCATTATTTACATGAGATACTCCAAGATGCGTTATTTGAAGTTTTATCGTTCCTTCAACCGTTTTGCCATGAAATGCTTTCTCCATGAAGCACTTACTTTTTGGGGATATACAGCACCGGTCTGTATTATTGACAACACCAATCTGGCCCGTCTTCGGGGAACCGGTAAAAATGCAGTTATAGTACCCGAGATGAAACAGTATGCCAAACAATCGGAAGAAACCCACAGCAGTTGAAGAAAAACGACTTCGATCAGCAGCCCCCGAAGTGGATGAATATCTGAATTTTGTTCTTGTAATGAAAGGCAAGGCCAGACACAGGTTTGTTCGTCAATTATACAGTCTGTACAAAAAAACGGCCCTGCCTCTATTTACCAAGGCCGTCAAACGGGCATTAAAATACAGAATCAAAAGTGTGGACACGATTGAGAATATTATCCGGTTGGTTTTAAGAGACTCGCATTACGAGCCACCATTACCCGAAATCAATGGTGACTTCACAAACAGGCCGGCATATCGTGAAGGCCGTTTCGCAGATGAAGTGGATCTATCCATTTACGAGTGGCCTTCAGGTTACGAGTGACCTTCAGGTTATAACAAAAAGGAAGAACCATGAATGAAGACCTTGAAGCCATGCTGAAATATCTTGGGTTAAGAGGGGTGATCGCCAACTGGGATCATTATATCGGTATGGGTAAAAAAAAGCAGTTGCTCATCCGTTCGATTATTACAGTACATCATTGAACAATGAGTACAAAATCAAGCAGGAGAATGCCAGGAAACGAAGAATCAGCCTTGCAAAAATCCCGGAACCGTTTGTTATAGAGACCTTTCCTTTTGACCGACAGCCAAAGCTACATAAAAAAAAGATTCTCACGCTCTATGATGCTTTAGATTACATGCCAAAGCAGCAAAATATTGTTTGAATAGGTCCCACAGGCACTGGAAAGACAGGCCTTGCAACGGCTTTTCTTACCCGGGCAATAGACCGGGGATACCGAGGAAAGTTTATATTGTTCCCGGAACTTGTGGAGATGCTTTACCAGTCCATTGCCGATCATACAGAGCAAAAAGTGGTGAAGACCTTTGCATCCTACGATTGCCTGTTGATAGATGAATTGGGGCTTATAGAAATAGACCCGGTACAAGTCGGTCTGTTTTTTACCCTGATGCACAAAAGACACAAGAAAAAAACAACCTTGATCACCTCCAATCTTGGATTTGATCAATGGAATTCTTTCTTTAAAAATTCTCAGCTGACCGCTGCCCTGATTGATAGATTGACAGAGAACAGCCATATAATTAACATGAGAAATTGTAAAAGCTTGAGGACCAGGCTTGATCCGCAATAATACATTTGAAGATATCAGAAGCAAAGCAAACAAAGTAAGAACCATCGACCTTGGCACACTGCTCCAACACTTTGGATGCTCCAAAGATCTCCAGGACAAGGCAAAATGGCATACTCCCCAGGGGGTCATCTCAGTGAACGGCCAAAAATTCATGAACTGGACCCAAAATACAGGGGGTGGCGGTGTCATTGATCTTATCATCCACCTAATGAAAATTGGATTTAAAGATGCTGTACTCTGGCTTTGTGACAAGTTCTCCTTCCCCTCTATCCCAAGAAAGCCAAACCGACCACATATCCCCAAACGAATTTTAAAACTTCCTCAATAAAATCAGAAAAAGCTGCAACAGGTAATGCAGTACCTCAGGGATGAACGTTGTATCCACGGAGTAATTTTAAAAAGTCTGATTCTCTCCAAAAAGCTCTATGCAGACCACAGAGGCAATGCTGTTTTTTTACTACTTTGAAAAAAAAAGAGGATTGTCGGCGCTGAACTTCGGGGAACTTATAATACACAGTGGCGGGGTATGGTCCCGGGGTCCGAAAAACATCTGGGTTGTTTTTATATTATTGGGGAAAGTTCCAAAAAGATGGTGCTCTGTGAATCAGCCATAGATGCGGCCTCCTGTGCTGTACTCTTCCCTGAATATACTGCCATATCGACCTCAGGAGTCACAGAGAATCCAGCATGGTTACAAAAATTTCTAATCTACGGCTGTGAAATCTACTGCGGATTTGATACCGACAGCGCAGGCGATTTGATGGCAGACAAAATGATCAAGCGATACCCTTCTATTAAAAGGCTTCGTCCACACCGGCATGAATGGAATGAAGTCCTTCAAAATTTAAATTCTTGAGCGTCACTCCAACTCGAACAAGCAAAATCTACCTTAAAACTTCATTTAGAAACTACTTGAAAAAAAAGGATGCTTTCTGTGGGGCGTGCTGTGAATCAACACCACCGTTTATAAAAGCGAAAATGTCTCCATTTTGAAGAGCGCTATAGTGCAAGTTACCTTGACTCTCGAAGTTCACTGATCACCTAAAGCTAATTTATATTACAGCGATGATACTACGCCGTGCAATCCGGCCCTCTACACATGGGCTTGATCTTTGAAAAAATCTGGCACAATTTGCACTGACATTAAAAAAAAGATTGTTAACACTTCACTTTTATTTTATATATGGCACATACTTTCTCACTAAAAGACTCTCAATTACGCTCAAAAAGATTATTGCAGGTGTGCGATAAATAAAAACTTCTAAAGTTAGTTAAATAATCGTAACACTCAAAAATCTTACATACAGTATGTAAGATTTTTACAAACCAAACTATATAATCAAAAAAAGGAGCAAAAGAATGGACAAAGAACAATTTGAAAAAGCATACG
>PIVS01001131.1 GCA_003353855.1 Desulfobacteraceae bacterium | reverse complement strand
GTTGGTCTTGTATCTTTTTCTCATTTTATCCATGATGTGTATACAAGCTTTCTATCCCCCCTGCTGCCCCTGATCATTGAGAAGCTGTCCCTGACCCTGAGCCAGGCAGGCCTTTTATCCACGGTTATGCAGATACCGGCCTTGCTGAATCCCTTCATCGGTTTGTTTGCAGACAACAAAGGGCTGGCCAGGTGGCTGGTGATCCTGGCTCCCACCCTTACGGCTATTCCCATGTGCCTCATCGGCATTACTCCCTCCTACGGCCTTTTGCTGGTTCTGGTCTTTTTTGCCGGGATTTCCGTGGCCCTCTTTCATGTGCCGGCCCCGGTATTGGTGGCCAAATATTCAGGGGACAAAAAAGGGCGGGGCATGAGCTTTTTCATGACCGGCGGGGAACTGGCCAGGACCATCGGTCCCATGTTTGCCGTGGCTGCCGTGTCCATGCTGGGCCTGGACAATTTCCACTGGGTCCTGGTCTTTGCCCCGATCACCTCCCTCCTCTTGTATTTTACCCTGGAAAAAGAAGAGGAGAAAACCGCCATTAAAAAAAACGGATCTCTTCGGGCCTCCTACCGGGAGATCAGCCACGTGCTCAAACCCCTGACCGGAATATTGACAGCCCGGGCCTTTATGCACGCATCCATGGGGGTGTTTTTGGTCGTGTTTGTGGAAAGAAAAACCGGCAGCCTCTGGTATGG
>PIVS01001130.1 GCA_003353855.1 Desulfobacteraceae bacterium | reverse complement strand
CTGTTTTCTATACGGGTAATTGCCTTTTGAATAGGATTAATTATCTTTGAACGGCTGGCAATTATTTCTGATTTTTTCTGGCGCAATTCCTTTTTGGACAGGGCAAGGGATCTTGGTTTTTTGTCCTCCATCACCTCTTCCTCTTCTTCCCAGCCTTCTTTTTCCAGAAATTGATCATAGGTGCCTTCAAAAACGGATATACCGTTCTTTTTAAATATTACCAGACGATTTGCCAGGGCATGGAGAAACAGTTCATTATGGGTAACCAGAATGACCGCCCCCTCAAAATAGCTCAGTGCCCCTGCAAAAGCATCACAGGCTTCAATATCAAGATGGTTGGTGGGTTCGTCCAAAAGCAGCAGGTTTAGAGGACTGATGAGCAATTTCCCCAGCATGACCCGTGATTTTTCCCCTCCGGACAGGACTGATATTTTTTTTAAGGCAGCATCTTTTTCAAACATCATGGATCCACAGATATTTCTGGCTGCCTGACGATCAAAATCCGGTTGGGAATTAATCAGTTCATCTTCAATGGTAAAATTATCATTTAATGACTGTACATTAGTCTGCTCAAAATAGCCTTTGGAAACACCGGGATTCACCACCACCGTTCCTGTTTCCGGTTCAAGATTCTGATTCAGCAATTTGAGCAGTGTGGTTTTCCCCTTGCCGTTCTTGCCGATAATGGCAATTCGATC
>PIVS01000121.1 GCA_003353855.1 Desulfobacteraceae bacterium | reverse complement strand
ATTGTGGGGGGGGTGGCACCACCGCCCGGAGACACCCTGTGGGAACAGTCCCGGTGGATTGCAAAGGATAAAACCCTTAGAAATTTCATGCTCAATGAACCCAGGGGCGGTGTTTTTCGCCATGTAAACCTTTCGGTGCCTCCAAAAAATCCTGAAGCCCAGATGGGATGGATCATCATGGAACCCGAGGACACCCCGCCCATGTCCGGTTCCAATAGTATCTGCGTGGCAACGGTTCTTCTTGAAACAGGGATTCTTCCCATGGAAGAACCAGAAACCCGCTTGACCCTTGAAGCACCGGGCGGGTTGATCCGGGCAATTGCCACCTGTAAAAACGGCCGTGTGGAACGAATGACCATCCACAACCTCCCTTCTTTTGCCCATAAACTTTTTGTCCCCCTGGAGGTGGCCGGACTTGGCACCCTCACGGTTGATACCGCCTATGGAGGGGATTCTTTTGTGATTGCGGATGCCGGGACCCTGGGCTTTGTCCATCCGGAAAATCCAGACTGGAGTCATATCTCATTTTGTCAGATAGCGGCCCCTTTAACCCGGGGACCAATATATCGGGGAGTCTGTCATCGGCTCACTCTTTCATTGCCGGATTGAAGGAAGAACCCGGGTGGGGGATTTGACGGCTATTATTCCCTCCATTTCCGGGCGGGCCTGGGTCTCCGGGACTCACCAGCATATGCTGGATCCGTATGATCCCTGGCCGGAAGGATACAAGGTTGCCGACACCTGGCCAAAAATTGATTAAGCCATTTTATTGCTCTAAAAAGGAAGAGAGTAAATGAAATCCTATTGCGGATTAAATTGTGAAGAGTGTGAGGCATTCATTGCCACACAAAACCAGGACAATCGATTAAAAACACAGGTGGCCCAGAGATGGTCTGTCCTTTACGGCAGGGAATTCAAACCCGAAGAAGTTTATTGCAACGGGTGCCGGTCAGGGGGCACCCAGGGGATATATTGCCAAACCATGTGCCGGATCAAACCCTGTTGCCGGGAAAAACAGATTAAAACCTGTGCCGAGTGCGAACAGTTTGCCTGCAAGGATTTAAAGGAAGTTTTTGCGTTTTGCAGTGATGCAAAAAAAAAATTATTAGATCTAAAAAAGGAATCTTTTAAAATTTAACCCCTGTGGTTAATTTAGATCCTCACCCTCTTTTTTGGTAGCAAGCGAATACCTCACAGTGCGGGGGAATGTGCGGAACACAAATATCGAAGTTGTGTCTGCCTCCTGCAACCTGATCCAGTTCGGAAGCTTTGATGGCACCGTGTTCGAGTGGAAGGATAAGTAAATGCTTTTTATCAAGAAATCAATGGAAAAAAATTTATAGAGCTGGGGTAGAAGACCACTCAACAATGGAAATAGATATTAGCCCGCAAGAATAAAAATGATTTGATTGTATGAAAAATAGCTTGGAAAAATTAAATTATGGTTGAATTTGAGTATAGGACACCTGTAATCCCTCAACCCAATTTGATAATTTTCATGGCCCCTTGATATTTTAGACAAATAAGAGGGTCGACCTCATAAATGTTTTGAATTAAACGAGCCCAATCCTGTCTTGCTTTGTTGGAAGACATCTCATTGGACATGATTGTCAAGATTGTATCATCGCTAATTGCCTTCTTTCTCATCCCCCTGGACTTGTTAGAAAAGTAACCGTAATACCGAACCGTATGCTCGTATCTACTTGGGTTGTAGGTTAAGCTGCTTTTTGCATAGATTAAGAAAATTGACAATACCATCATAATATTCCCGCCCCTGATCAGTGGCATGGTCATGAAAACGCTCCACGACACAAAGGGCCAATGCCGGATACATGCTCATCTATGTGCCCTCCTTGAGCTGGAGAACAGCATTTTTTTGTACCAGCAGGGGTTTAAGACCATATTGCCGCTCCCAATCGCACATCAGCTCCCGAATGGTACACGAGAGTATCGTGCTCGCTAAATTTTGGATAGGTGCCAATATTAGGAAACGGCTGTTGTTCACCACCTGTTGTAACGCCATTTTACGCCGTTCATTTGTCCAGCCGATCCATTCATCTCATCCCGAGCACGCATGCGCCAGGCAGGATTTGAAAACTGGATACAACCCACAACTTCTTAGATTGGGACGGTTTACATAGACCAGATACTGCAATCTTGCGCCAAAGGGCATGGCATATCCCAGATAATGAAAGCGACCGATGAGTTTTTTGAACAGATCCCTCTGGTCTCGATTTCGAACCCGCTGTACTTCAAGGGGGGGGGGTAAATTCTTCCACGCTGCCAATGGTACCATACAAGGGGATGAGCATTTTGATAATTGTCGTTACCAGGTTTTGGACCTAGAAGCAGCCGACTTTTCCTCGATTGTAATGAAAGAGATGGATGAAGCGCTGAAATAGGCGAAGTCTTAACCCTGTGGACTCAGTTTAAAACTCCCTAATCCAACTCTTTCTTATACGTCTCCGGAATAAATAAAGTTGTAACAATACCAATCACACAAGTTGCTATTAAATAATATACTGGCATCCACACATCGCCTCCGCTAACTTTAATAAGCCAGGCACAAACAAGTGGGGTAGTTCCTCCAAACACTGCCATTGAAATATTGTAACTTACAGAGATTCCTGTATACCTGACATTTGCAGGAAATGTTTCAGTCATCAACGCAGGCATAACTGCCTGAAACATCGCTTCTAAAACAGCAAATACAAGCATTGCTATTAAAATTACAGTAAATGTGTTTTCAAACATCAAATCAAAAATCGGATAACTAAAAACAACAAAACCAATCAAGGAGGTTAAGAGTATTGTTTTTCTTCCAAATTTATCAGATATGAGACCAAACGGAGGAATTAACAACATTAAAACAATAATTGCTATGGTGTGAGCGGCAAGAACATCATCCAGTTTCACCTTGTGAAATGTATGAAGATATGATGGAAGAAAAATAAATATCAAATAAACCGACACACCAAAGGACCAACTCAGGAGAATAATCTTAAGAGCTTGCAATTTAAATCCAGACCAAAACTCTGCCAGAGGCATTTTGTTAGATTGATGTTCTTTTTGTATTTTTTCAAAATGTTCGTCACGACCCATCCCTTTTCTAAGATATAGGCCAACTACTCCAATCACAGCACCAAACAAAAAAGGGATTCTCCAACCAAACTCATGTAATTGTTCCTGTGTGAGAACCGAAGTTACAATAGCAGCCAAACCTGAACCTAAAAGCATCCCTCCAAATACACCAAAGGTGGACCAACTTCCAAAAAAACCTCTCTTCCCTTTGGGAGCCTTTTCAACAAGAAACGAAATAGAACCCGTAAACTCCCCTCCTACCGACAATCCTTGCAAAAGCCGTAAAATAACCAATAGCAATGCTGAGTACCATCCTATGCTTTCATAGGTAGGAAGAAGACCAATTAAAGTTGTTGGTATTGCCATTAGCAAAACAGAAATTACAAGAGCTTTTTTACGGCCTTGGCGGTCACCGATATGGCCAAAAACAATCCCTCCTATAGGACGCATTAAATATCCGGCCGCAAAAACACCAAAGGCCGAAATCAACTGTACGGTCTTATCTGCGTCAGGAAAAAACTGGACACCTATTATTGTGGCGAAAAATCCATAAACAGTGAAATCGTACCACTCAAGTATGTTTCCTGAAAAACCTGCGATAAGCGAACGCTTGTCAAGACTCTCTATTCTTGAATTAACTTTCATTTTATGGTTTTAAACTCAATAAAAGTAAAAAATAAAAGGACAGGGATTTCAACCCATATAATCAACAAATCCCAAAATATCCAACGGGGTATCGTGTACCGACCAGGGTAAGAAGCACAAGAAGCCCCAGTAGAAGCTCCAGGACGCCTGCGGATTTGCATGCCCATGGTGAATACAGACAGCTACCCTTTCACCGGCTGGGTATAATAGAGAACAAGTAAATGATTTTTATCAAGAAATCAATGAAAAAAATTTATAGAGCTGAAATATCCCCCCAGCCCAATAAGGACACAACATGTTGTGTCCTTATTGGGCTGGGGTAGAAGACCACTCAAAAATGGAAATAGATATTAGCCCGCAAGAATAGAAATGATTTGATTGTATGAAAAATAGGTTGAAAAAATTAAATTATGGCTGAATTCAATTGTTTTTACTAATTTATAAATTCTTCTTCTTTGCCCTTTGGGATAAATAAATAGTCTTGTGCAACACAGGTTTGTCCTGAGTTTATTAACTTGGCATACATAACTCTTTTGGCAGCTGTTGTTAAATCAAAATCTTTTACTATAATGATTGTCGATTTCCCCCCTAATTCCAATGTAACAGAGGTTAAGTTGGTAACTTGTTTAATCATCACGCGATTTCCTGCTGCAATGGCACGGGTTAGAGGTCCTATCACTAAAAATAAAGTTATGCTTTGTCTTAGGTGTTTATGGGGACTATTTTTTTAGCTGTATTCATTTTGTATCCTCACATTAAAAGTATGGATTTAATTAATTTCTATTCATTGAGATATTAGATCGGAATACCCAGATATTTCAGCTTCAAATTTTTCAAAACGAAGGTTAGGCAAATTGATTAATAATTTTTGATTTATTTCGGAGTTAAAAGAATATTGAATGCTGTTGTATGCATACTTTTTTACGGTTTTATAACTTGGTTTATATCTTGTTACTAATAAAACATATTCATAGGTTAAATTGTTTCTGGAAACTCCTGAATCATCACTGCATATAACTATTGGAACATCGTATGCTGAATAGATTTGGCAGCCCTTCCAGGGAAGTCCTCTTTGACTTTTACCACCTCAAAACACAAAGCCGACTGCCCATGTTCCTGTATATCATCCAAAGGTTGTGACCCCTTGATTTTACCGACCGGTTAATGGTAAATATGGCACATGAAACCAAGCCCATTAATATCCCTCCACGGAGGACATTCGGGAGAATTTTGCCGCCACGCCAAGGACAGGCTGGAAGAGATTATTCAAACCTATATTAAAAAGGGATTCAAAGCTGTGGGCATCACTGAACATATGCCCCCGGTAAGCGACCTGTTTCTCTATCCCGATGAAATTGAACAGGGGCTTACGGCCCGGGATCTCTACCGGCAATTTGCCCGTTATATCAGGGAAGTGAACCGGTTAAAATCCGTGTATAAATCAGATATCCGCATCTATACAGGGTTTGAAACAGAAACCTGTTCCGGATATATCCCCCATGTAAAGCGGTTAATCCATGAATTTAAGCCTGACTATATTGTGGGCTCGGTACACCATGTGGATGATATCTGTTTTGATTATTCCAGGGAAGAATATGATAAAGCCGTCCAACACTGCGGTTCCCATGAAGATCTGTATCTGCGCTATTTTGATCTTCAATATGATATGATAAAGGCTTTAAAACCCTTTGTGATAGGCCATTTTGATCTGATTCGGATCCATGATGAAATTTATAAACAACGGCTTTTATTCCCCAGTATCCAAGAAAAAATACTTCGGAATCTTTTTCTCATCAAAAAACTGGGCCTGGTCATGGATTATAACCTCAGGCCCCTGTCCCGGGGGGAAAAAGAACCCTATCTTACCCCGGCCCTTCTCAGGACAATAAAAGAACTTGGCATCCCCGTGGTGCCCGGGGATGACTCCCACGGGAAAGAGCAGGTCGGCAGCCATGTGGCCCGGACCATCCAAACTCTGGAAACCCTGGGGTTTGATACCCATTGGCCGGACCCCGGGGATATACCCCTAAATTAACAGAAAAACTTTTTAGGATAGGAAATGAAAGCGATAGTCCAACGGGTAAAAAATGCCCATGTCACGGTTGATAATACCATTATTTCCAATATTGGAAACGGCCTATAGCTTGTAGCGAATGAATTGATACTTGAACAACGCATAAATGAATGATATTCTATGCCCAAACCTAACCACTCAATTTGGGAAATTATAGAGTATGATATCATCTCGTGGAAAGGCATTACCTTCAGAAACAAAGAAACTTATCGTTTCAACGAAACAATAAGTTGACACCAATAAACCGGCACCAAAAAGACCGAGTGCAAAACGTACTGCGGATACATTGACATAGCGACTGTTAAAAGGGTTATGGCTGATTATAATCGAGATCCTAATCTACTCGATAATCCTATAAAGATGCGGGGTCGGCCTGCTCACGTTATTGATGCATCACATCAAAAACTTGTCCGCTCGTACATTAGAACCGCTAATAGTAATGGCGAATATATAACGCTTACTGACATCCAATCATTCTTAGGAGGCAAATACCCCGACGAATCATATCACAAGACAACATTAGGTAGAACCCTCAATAGGTGGGGATTTGAGTTCGGAAAGGGAACTCGATCTCAGCACCTAAAAGAAATGGATCATGTAATTGCCGCAAGACAGCGCTACTTGCACAAGATGAGAAACAACCGATCTATGCAATTGATGAGATAGCCGCATCTTTCGGGCATGATGTCCTAAGGACACCACCATATCATCCAGAATTACAACAGATAGAAACATGCTGGGGAGTAACAAAAAACCATGTGGGAAGAAAAAGTAAAAACGCTTGAGGACGATTTTTAGACAACTGCTATAAAAATTAATGACTCTTCGCAGAGTTCGGGTTAGATCCGGCATAATAATGGAGGCAATAGTGTTTCCTTTTTCATATTCGCCCAAAACATGCATGAGCATGCACAATGATGCCCGGTTTATCCGTAAAAATGCATGGGGTAAAATAGAAAAATATTTATAAAAACTGTTCGGATCATCTCATCATAGCTGCTGGCGGCAGGAGCCAAAGGCAGCTATTTTTATGTGGAAAGATCCACCACCGAGCCTCCGAACTCCCGGATTTTTTCATCAATGGCGTCAAGGCCCTTCTTTAAAGTTTCATAAGAAATATCCGGCAGTTTCCCTCCCCAGGCCTTTTCAGCTTCGGCAAAGCCACGCAAAACGCCTTCCCGGCCGGCTTTTAATCGATCCAGATCATTACCCGCACCCTTGATCACAAAATCAATAATGCGTTGAGATGTCTTATCAATTCCAAAATAGCCGTCATCACTGACAAGGGCATTGGCTTCATCAACAGAGAGTTCCGAAATGGATGTATTATTATAAAGCAATGAAGCTTTATCTTCTTTGCTTAACCCGTTAAAATGAAAAACGGCATTTTGATCTGCTAAGCTCTGTTGGGTATCAATCCTGGTTTGAGAGATAAACTGAATAATTTCATTTTTAACTGCAACATTTGAGAGGGTCTTATTATTTACCGCCTTACCTGTGGTGCGGAATGAATTATACTTAATACCGGACAAAACAGATAAATTTGTTTGTATGGAACCCATGGTATCTTCTCCCTTTATTTTTTTTAGTCTTTCATAAAAATATCGGATTTTTTTATAGATACTTAAGCCATAAGATCCAAAATATGAACCGATCAAATTTTTTTCAAAGGATTTGACCATAAAATTATTCTTTAAAAACCGCATGGAATATTTTCAGGCATTACACAGTGCCTCTGAATTCACACGGTTTTTGGCAGTCATCTCCTGGTTTGCCGTAATCCGGTATATCGCAAACAGCGTGACAGCAGCGCTGATCTACTGAACAGGAGATAAAACCTGGTGATTAAAAAGATAATCAAACAGGATGGTGGATATGGGAAAACACAGCTCACATATCGTGGAGACCTTGGCATTAATTCGTTTCAAACCGTAATAGTACAGCATGATTGCCCCGCTTCCCGTGGTCAGACTGATAACAATAAAGAAAATCCAGTTGGTGTTGGTGGCGATGGCAAACTGGTCGAATTTTTGGGTGAACAATACAAAAAGAAACATTAAAAGACTGGTGAATCCATATCGGTAAAACAGTGCGGTTTTAAAGGAAACCTTGTGGAGCACCTCTTTACCGAAAAAGGCGGCCAGCAGAACGGCAATCACGGGTTGCAGTTTAGTGTCATGAAATTTGGATAAATATCTGAATGCCGCAGATGGTGAGGGGACGGAACGCTTTTTCTCTTTGCGCCACATTCTATCCAAAGCTCTGCGTTCCTTACGTTTCAAGCCGTACATTTCAGATTTACGCATTATTTTGCAAAACCCCTCATCCGCTTCCAGTATTTTTAAATCGTCAACGCAATCACCACCGGCAAGATTGAGCAGCACTAATGACATTACCATCTGGGAATCAGTTGATGATAGTTTTTTGTTCACACCAACACTCTATCGGCTTGAGTCATCAAGCGCAACGGGGTTTTTATTTTTTTTTGATGGTGGATTTGGGGTGGTGGTTATAGATAGACAAAAGCAAAATTAAGTGGTATGGCTGATTAATCATGGTTCATCAGAAATTTGCATTCTCACCATCGTGCAGCCTAAAAGGAGACAAGTTATGAAAGAGTTGATTCAGCGCATTGCTCAAACTCTGGTTGATAATCCAGAACAGGTAAATGTTCAAGAAATTAAGACCCAGCAGACCATTGTCCTGGAATTACGGGTTGCAAAAGAAGATGTTGGGAAAGCCATTGGTAAAAAAGGCAGAACAGCCCAGGCCATGCGAACTATTTTATCGTGTGCATCTGCAAAAATAAATAAAAGGACTATCCTGGAAATTATTGAACCCGTTTAACAATTAGGCCGAAAAACCACCAATGTAATAGGGGCCTTTTTGTGGTGGTTTTAGGGGGATGTAGTCGGTGCTGGGCGACTGGCCTGACGATACAGAACAGGCATCTATAACGATTAAAACCAAGGAGAAAGACAATTTCAATGCAAGAATACAGAATCACCTATTACATGAAAAGCGACTAAGGAAGAGTTCTCCGTTTTACAAAAATCGTTAAATTTCCATCAACTCCATTTATTGGCGCTCATTTAAATATTAAAGGAGACTCTTTAATGGTTGCCTCTGTGTCTTTTGTAGAAGATGGAATGATTGACCTCGTGGTTGAGGAAGAAAAATCTGAAGCTGCTGACTTGATTGATGAGTATAAAGATTACGGGTGGTAACTTTTGAGTGATGTTTTTTCAGCATCGCTTATAAAGGATGATGACTAATGTATAAAATAATAAAACAGACAAACCTAATACCTTATTCACCAGATAAGTGTTGCAAATTATGCACACTACAAGCGATGGAAAGCCACACCAAACCCAATTTTATAATCCGGATGCCATTATTTCGTTGGGATACAGAGTAAATTCTAAGAAAGACACCCAGTTCCGGATATGGGCCACGGGTGTATTAAAACAATCCATAAAAGATGGCTTTGCAATTAACGAAGAACTTCTGAGATCTGATCCTGATAAGCTGAACCGATTGGCCGGCAAATTCAGGGAGCATAGAGCCAACAAAAAAAATGTATATTGCTTGAATGGGCTCCCTCCCCTAAAGCCTCCAGCTCCCCTGATTGATCCCACTGCCCTCTGCGGAGGACAAGAAAGATGAATTCCAAGTTTCTGTTGGAATAATTTTTAGAAAATTATCCGTATCTATTTGACCTTGTGAAAAAAGACTTATATAAGTATAGGTTGGAATATGAATGATGAATTTTACATGATGCTTGCTTTAGATGAGGCACAAAAGGCTGAAAAGATAGATGAGGTCCCGGTGGGAGCTGTCATTGTGGATGAACATAACCAGGTGATTGGACAGGGGTTTAACAGGCCCATCTCAACGAACGATCCCACAAGCCATGCTGAAATAAATGCCTTGAGAATGGCGTCTGAACGGTTAAACAACTATCGGCTGACACAGACAACTTTGTATGTGACCATTGAACCTTGCATCATGTGCATGGGAGCTATTATCCATGCAAGAATCAAACGGATTGTGTTCGGGGCATCTGATCCCAAATGGGGGGCCGTGCTCTCCTTATACAATATGGCTTCTGATCATCGATTAAACCACCGCCCTGAAATTGAGTCAGGGGTGTGTGAAGAAAAGACAAGACAGATCATAAAAAATTTTTTTATGAATAAAAGGAGTAAATAGTGGCAAATACAGTAGTTGTGGGAACCCAATGGGGAGATGAAGGCAAGGGAAAAATAGTAGACCTGCTTAGTGAACATGCAGACTACGTTGTCAGATTCCAGGGCGGCAACAATGCCGGCCATACCATGGTTGTCAATGGTAAGGAAATTATCAGTCATCTCATCCCTTCCGGTATTATCCAACAAAAAAAATGTTTTATCGGAAATGGTGTGGTGGTGGATCCCTTTGTCCTTCTCGATGAAATTGATTACTTGATCTCCAATAATATTGATGTGTCCCCGGACATGCTTAAGGTAAGCAATCGGGCGCATATCATCATGCCCTATCACCAGGAGATAGACAAAGCCAGGGAAGAAAAAAAAGGGAAAAACAAAATAGGGACCACAGGACGGGGAATAGGTCCTTGCTATGAAGATAAGGCCACCCGGAGGGGAATCAGGTTCTGCGACATCCTGGACCTGGATCATTTTAAAGAAAAAGTCAGCACCATTCTGGAAGAAAAAAACTTTTACCTGAAACATTATTTTAAGACCGACACGATTGACTTGGATCTGGTAATTGACCAGTTTCTTAAAATAAGAGACAGGCTCCTTCCTTATATTGCAGATGTATCGGTTGCACTATATGAGGGAATCACTGAAAACAAAACCATCTTGTTTGAAGGGGCCCAGGGAACCCACCTGGATCTTGAACATGGAACCTATCCCTTTGTCACATCCTCTTCAACCGTATCCGGAAATGCAGCCAATGGCTCAGGTGTGGGCCCGGCAAACCTGGATGAAATCTTTGGTATTGTAAAAGCCTACACCACACGGGTGGGCGCAGGTCCCTTCCCCACCGAGCTCTTTGACGAAATTGGTGATAAAATACAGAAGACCGGATCGGAATTCGGTGCTACCACAGGACGGAAAAGACGATGCGGTTGGCTGGACATGGTTGTACTCAGAAATGCCGTCCGTCTGAACAGCCTCACCGGGCTTGTCATCACCAAACTGGATGTTTTGGACGACCTGGATGAAATAAAAATTTGTACCGGCTATGAATATGATGAAAAAACCATCCATGATTTCCCACCGGAAATCAAAATTTTAGAACAATGCACGCCCGTTTATGAAACACATCCGGGATGGAAACAGAGCACATCCGGGATGACAGAATACAAAGACTTGCCGGAAAATGCAAAAAAATATCTGGACAGAGTTGTGGAACTTGCAAAGGTCAGCATAAAAATCGTGTCTGTGGGGCCGGGGCGGGAAGCCACAATAATAAAAGAAAACATTTTCTAAATTGACTTTTATTAAATTATACTATATCTAATAACGTCTTAAAGTCGGGATGTGGCTCAGCCTGGTAGAGCACAGCGTTCGGGACGCTGGGGTCGGAGGTTCGAATCCTCTCATCCCGACCAAAGTTACAGCTTCTCCGTTGTAAGGTATATACTGAAATCCGGCACAAACTGAATTATGGAACGGGTTATGGATACCTATTTTGCACCTGTAAAAAGAACCGAGACACAAAATCTAAAAAATCAAATCGCTGATATCGTCCAGAATCCCATCATGGACACCCTTTTGAAAACCGCTGCCGGCCTTTTGGCGGTGTTGAATGAAAACAGGCAGATCGTCGCCATAAACCAGTCTTTTTTAGAAAAACTTGGTATTAAAAATGCCCAGGACGCACTGGGACTTCGCCTTGGCGAGAGTCTGAACTGCATCCATGCCCCTCAAAAACCCGCTGGTTGCGGTACCACCGAGTATTGTGCTTCCTGTGGTGCAGCCATCGCCATAATGTCGGCCATCCGGGATGACCGGACAAATGAACAGATCTGCGCTTTGGTATCGGACAAAAACGGAACCCTGTCAGACTTCTGCCTTAAAGTAAAAGCCGAGCCCATTGAGTTCGGCAACAGACGGTGGATCATTTTCTATGCCCAGGATATTACCCAGCAGCAGTTCTGGATCAACCTGGACCGTGTTTTTTTCCATGATATCAACAACACCCTGACCGCACTATACGGGAATGTGCAATT
>PIVS01000120.1 GCA_003353855.1 Desulfobacteraceae bacterium | reverse complement strand
AGCAAAAGGGACTCATTGAAATCAAGCTTGGCGTGGCCGGTGGTGCCATTGTAAAACAGATAGATGCCGACCCCATTGTTGAGTCCCTGGCGCTTTTAATCCGCTCCGGAGGCGTCTCCCTGGAACATCTGGCAGAATTTCGAATCAAAATAGAAGGCAGCATTGTGGAGCTTGCTGCCCAAAGAGCCACCCCCGAAGATATCCAGGAGATGGAACAGCTTTTCGAACAAGCCAAAACCTATTTTGAAAACCAGGACTGGGAAAACTTTTTAAAAACCGATGAGACCATGCACACCTACATCGGAATCATGTCCCGAAATCCTGTTTTCCAGTTTGTCCAGAAAAGTATCCATGACAATATTCATCAGTATTATGAATCCTATCTTCCCATGAACCATGGAAGAACCCTGGAAAATTTAACCGATTTTAAGAAAATAATTGATGCCATGAAAATCCATGACAGCTCGACTGCGGCTGACATTATCAGGGATCATGTGAATAGATTTAATATAAAAATGCAAAAACAGACAGCTGCACCCGCCGGGAACTAAGCCCTGTTCCGGCCTTCATAATGTCGGATGGCTGATCTCACCCCGTTAAGCATGCTGACATTGCCAAAACAAAAATACTTGGTAAAATAATTTTCCTTTAATTTTAAAATCCTGAAGATCTCTTTTTCCGTCATCCCGGTTTTCCAGGGCAATGGCAAGGAAAAACTCGATTTACCTAAGAATATAATGGGCTCTCCCCTTTCCAATGAAACTTCATTGTTAAAATAAATTTGCCTTGCACCGGAATCTATATCATTATGGAAGAGTTAAATTAACCAGGACACCAAAGATAGTTTAGCCAGGATCACAAAGGATTATGAACCCAAAAAGCAACTATAAGTTTTGCCCCCTGTGCAAAGGGGAGTTTGAAAAAAAAAAGCTGGTCCGCCACGAGCCCCAGAGACTTGTGTGCAGGGAATGTAAATTTATTTTTTATCTTGATCCCAAACTTGTTGCCTGCACCATTGCCGAAACCCCCAGGGGAATCGTCCTTCAAAGGAGGAACAAAGAACCTAAAAAAGGGAATTGGGTTCTTCCGGGAGGGTTTGTGGACAGGGGGGAGACCCTTGAAGATGCGGCAAAACGGGAATTTTTTGAAGAAACCGGATTGACAAGCACCATTAACAGCCTTTTGGGCAATTATTCCTATCCGGGAGAAGCAAACATCATCATCGTATACCAGAGTGATATAACAGGCGGCGTTATCAGGCCCTGCCATGAATCCATGTCCATTGATGAATTTAAAAAAGAGGATATACCCTGGGACCGACTCGCCTTTGACACCACCAAAAATGCTCTGAAAAAATATATAGAAAAAACCGGCCTTTGATTTAAGCTTGCAAAATTTGGGAGAACTCCATACTATTCATCCGACCTGGTGTGATTTAATCAGATAATTAATCAACTTTACGTTAAACAGATAGGAGAATCCCATGAACACGCCTATAAAAACTCCGGTTGACAGCGCAATTGTAAAACAGGAAATCAATGCCATGGGACTTGAATCCGTGGGCCTTGCCTCCATCAGAGAATTGAACAGGATTGTCAACAATATTGAAGCGGCTTCCAAGGAACGCTTTATACGCATGGAAATGGGTGTGCCTGGTCTTGAGCCCCCAAAGATTGCCGTGGACGCTGAAATTGAGGCTCTCAAAAAGGGGGTGGGTTCCAAATATCCTCCTTTTGACGGGATACCCGAGCTGAAGCAGGAAATTTCCCTCTTTGTTAAAAACTTCATTGATGTGGAGATCAACCCGATTTCCTGCTTTCCCACGGTGGGGTCCATGCAGGGCTGCTACATGGCCATGATGTGCACAAGCCGGCGGATTAAGGGAAAGGACAAACTTTTGTTCATTGACCCGGGATTTCCCGTGAATAAAAGTCAGGCCCGGGTCCTCGGGGTGCCCTATGATCATTTTGATGTTTATGAATTTCGGGGAGAAAAACTTAAGAGTAAACTTGAAAGCTATCTGAAAAAGGGAGATGTGGCAGCCCTCATGTATTCCAATCCCAACAATCCTGCCTGGATCTGCTTTACCGATCAGGAACTTAAGATTATCGGTGAACTTGCCACAAAATACGATTGCATTATCATGGAAGATCTGGCCTATTTCGGTATGGATTTTCGGAAGGATTATTCCACACCGGCCCAAGAACCCTTTATTCCCTCGGTGGCCAAATACACAGACAACTATATACTGCTGATTTCCAGTTCTAAATCATTTTCCCTGGCGGGCCAGCGCATTGGCATGACCGCCATTCCGGACAAATTATTCAACTCAAAGGGAGACAATTTAAAGGGCCGGTTCGACAGTAATAATTTCGGGTATGCCTATATATTCGGTGCCATGTACGCCATAAGCTCAGGGGTGTCCCATTCCAACCAATACGGACTTTGCGGGCTGTTAAAAGCTGTAAACAACGGCAGTTATAATTTTGTGGACGCTGTCAAAGAATACGGTGAAAGAGCAGCTGTCATGAAAAAATTGTTTGTGGAAAACGGGTTCGATATTGTCTATGACATGGATGAAGGCCAAAAGATTGCCGATGGGTTCTATTTTACCATTTCATATCCGGGATTTACCGGGGTGGAACTTGTGGAGGAACTGCTGTATTACGGCATCAGCGCCATCTCCCTCACCACCACCGGCAGCGACCGTCACGAAGGATTAAGGGCCTGTGTCTCCCTCACCGGCAAGGACCGGTTCCAGGATCTGGAAGAAAGGGTGGCTCAATTTAATAAAGATCATCCAAAAGGATCCGGTTTTAAAATCATTCATTCATAACAATTATCTCAATATATATTGACCGACCCTGGAAGAGGACCTCTTTCAGGGTCCTTTTTTTTGGCAAAAAACCTTGCATTTTCAAATTGCTCCTTGTATATGTTTCTATCTTTAGAAACAAAATGACAAAGAGCCACCAATTGCAAAGGAGATTTTCCATGACTGAGAGCACAACAGATATTAAAAAAATGGAACTGCCTGACAAAGAAGGCCGATTTGGCGAATACGGGGGCAGTTATGTACCTGAACAGCTCCAGGCAATCCTGGATGAAATCACCCAAAGTTATAAAGCCATTAAAACCGATGAAACTTTTCTTGCCGAGTTAAGGGACTTGAACAAACACTTCACCGGCCGTCCCTCCCCGGTATTCTACGCAAAAAATCTGTCTGAAAAAACCGGGGGAGCAGATATTTACCTGAAACGAGAAGACCTGAACCACACCGGTGCCCACAAAATCAACCACTGCCTGGGAGAAGCCCTTTTGGCCAAACGCATGGGCAAGAAAAAACTCATTGCCGAGACCGGTGCAGGCCAGCACGGGGTAGCCCTGGCAACTGCCGCCACCCTGGTGGGACTTGAATGCGATATTTACATGGGCGAGATAGACATAAAAAAAGAGCACCCCAATGTGGTGAGAATGAAAATACTGGGCGCCCGGGTCATACCGGTTGGTCGGGGGACCAAAACACTCAAAGACGCAGTGGATGCAGCCTTTGAAGCCTATCTTGAAGACCCGGTTACCCAGCTCTATGCCATCGGGTCTGTGGTGGGTCCCCACCCCTTTCCCATGATGGTCAGGGATTTTCAGCAGATCGTAGGCCTGGAAGCAAGGGATCAGTTCCAGGAAATGACGGGAAAACTGCCGGACAATTTAGTCGCCTGCGTGGGGGGAGGTTCCAATGCCATGGGACTGTTCACCGCTTTTCTGGAAGACAGTGAGGTGGCTATCTTTGGGGTGGAACCATCGGGCCGGGGGTTTAAGGCGGGAGACCATGCCGCCACCTTGACCCTGGGAAAACCCGGTGTTCTCCACGGGTTTAGTTCTTATCTTCTCCAGGATGATGAGGGGGAACCTCTGCCGGTCTATTCCGTTGCCAGCGGCCTGGATTACCCGGGCGTCGGTCCCCAGCACAGCCTGCTCAAGGATCTTGGCCGGGTCACCTATGTGACGGCCTCGGACGTTGAAGCCATTGATGCTTTTTTTGAATTATCCAGAACCGACGGCATTATTCCGGCCATTGAAAGCGCCCATGCCATAGCCTATGCCGTGAAACTGGCAAAAAAAGCAGGTAAGGGGAAAACCATCCTGGTGAACCTGTCCGGACGGGGGGACAAGGACATTGATTTTGTCCTTGAAACCTATGGCAAAGATTATGGATTATAAACCAAACACATTGAAATCAGTCCATTAAAATGGTCCGATGAACGTATAAAAAAAAGTCCGGCCGGAAAAGATCTTTGTCAGGCTTCAACCCCATGTGGGAGGGTCTCCCCGGCTATATATTGTCTGGCAACAATTTTCACCAGGGATTTTGGCACAAAGGGAAAGATCATATCTCCCCCCCACCCATTATTATATGGACCGTTTTATATGGGCTTGGGTTATTTTTCTTTTTTCTCTTTCTTTTTTAATTTACCAGCTTCCAAATGGCGTTTTCCCGCATTTAAAATGGTTTTCCTGATACGGATGGACTCAGGGGTAACTTCCACCATTTCATCATCCCGGATAAAATGAATGGCCTTTTCAAGGGTCATTTCCCGGATAGGGGAACAGACCACATTTTCATCCTTGCCCGAGGCCCGCATATTGGTGAGTTTCTTTTCCTTGCAGGGGTTGACGTCAATATCGGAATGCCGGTTATGCTCGCCCACCACCATGCCCTCGTAAACCGGGGTGCCCGGAACAATGAAAAGCTTGCCACGGGGTTCCAGGTTGAACAGGCCATAGGCCACACCCTTTCCCTGGCGGTCGGCTACAATGGAACCTGTGAACCGGATGGGATACTCCCCGCGAAAGGGTTCATACCCGGACAGATAGGAATTCATAATCCCCGTGCCCCTGGTATCGGTCATGAATTCATCTGGATAGCCGATCAAGGAACGGGAGGGGATGGAAAACTCTATCCGGACCCGGCCTTTTCCATTGTTGACCAGGTTGGTCATCTTACCCTTTCTGATGGAAAGCTTTTCCGTGACAACCCCCATGAAATCCTCACCGCAATCCACGAACAAATGCTCAATGGGCTCCAGCCGGACCCCGTCCTGTTCCTTGTAAATAACCCGGGGACGCCCAACACAAAGTTCAAACCCTTCCCTTCGCATGGTTTCAATGAGAATGGCCAGCTGCAGTTCGCCGCGGCCCTTGACCACAAAGCTTTCATCCGTGGTGCTTTCTTCCACCTCAATGGCCACATTCAGCAGGGTTTCCTTCAGGAGCCGCTCCCGTATTTTTCTGGACTGGACATGCTTGCCCTCCTGGCCGGCAAAGGGAGAGGTGGTAATGGAAAAACGCATGAAAACCGTTGGCTCATCCACGGCAATTCTGGGAAGGGGAAGCGGTGCTTCCCGGGTGCAGATGGTATCGCCTATTTTGACATCCTCAATACCGGACAAGACAACGATGTCTCCCACCTGGGCCTCGTCCACGGGAACAAGGGCAGGACCGTCATAGGACTGGAGTTTGCTAACCTTTAATGCTTTTTGCTTATTCTCCTCACCTATGCATACCAGACTTTTATTGGATGCAACTGACCCGTTGAATATTTTTCCTATGGCCAGACGACCCAGATAATCGGAATATCCCAGATCCGAGACCAGCATCTGAAAAGGGGCTTTTGGATCATAGGAAGGCGGGGGCATCTCATCGACAATCAGGTCAAATAAAACCCTGAGGTGGTCCACATCTTCCTCCAGCTCCCTTTTGACAATCCCATCCCTGCCGACTGCATAAAGATAGGTAAAATCAAGCTGCTCTTCCGTGGCATCCAGGTCGATGAACAGATCATAAACCATGTCAATCACTTCATCGATTCTGGCATCCTTCCGGTCAATTTTATTGATGATCACCATCACCGGCAGATTGGATTCAAAGGTTTTTTTCAGCACAAACCGGGTCTGGGGCAAAGGTCCTTCCGAAGCATCCACCAGAAGGATTGCAGAATCGGCCATGGACAATGCCCTTTCCACCTCACCTCCAAAATCCGCATGACCCGGTGTATCGATGATATTTATCTTTACACCCTTCCAGGCGACAGAACAGTTTTTGGCGGCAATGGTAATGCCCCGCTCCCGCTCAAGGTCCATGCTGTCCATGAGGCGGTCATCCACTTCCTGGCCTTCCCTGAACTGCCCGCTCTGCTTGAACATTGCGTCCACAAGGGTTGTTTTACCATGGTCAACATGGGCAATAATGGCAATGTTTCTTAATTTTTCATTGGAACCTGTATTTTTTTTCATATTCTCCTGTTGCTTTCCTTTATATATGGTATAGAGCAGACTTACTTGTGGAAATTATAGACTTCCGGTTATTTGGCCACCCATCTAAAGACCCTGGCAGGGAAGTGCCCTATGCAGCAATGGTTTTACCGGATCTGCCAAATGCCGATCCGGTTCATTATTCTTTAATTTTCTTCCAAACATCCCTGTTATGGGGTTGATTTTATACGCCGATCCTGGCTATATGAAGTAAACATTAAGTTCCCAAAGTCAAGTTTCTTTGTGGGTGTCCATGGTGGCCCTAATTTTAAAAATACCTATGGACTCTTTTCCAGATAAACGTTTATCTCCGCCAGGGGAAGAATTTCAAAAACAATCGCTTTACCCGAAATTGAAGTACTGCCTTTTAAAATAGATTTTAATACAACTAATCTGCAAAATTTCTTATCATCCTTGTTAATCCAGCAAACATCAATTTGTCCAGGAAGTTTTGATGGCTGTGAAGGCCTCCCAAATATCTGTGATACCCCTTTTGGGACTGGTGAAATTGACCCCATTTTTATGGAACCTGTGTCACGCTTTCTGGTTTCGCTCAAAGAAACTTCCTTGAGATATTCATTGGAGTTGTTGCGGATAATAATGCTCGCCGGCTCACTCTTTCCGGACACAGGAATGGTTTCACAGCCCAGTGTACAAATAAGCATATAAAAAAAAATATTTACCTGCTTGGGGAAAATATTTCAAGATTAATTATTCCTTTGTGGATTGTTCAGAGGCGGGTATTGTGATGAAATAGCTGCCATTTGGATGGCAGCCCTGACCTGAATAACTTGATTTTTCTTATCTTCTGTGTATACCTGTTACAGGTTTTAACATTTTATTAGCCTTGTAAATATAGGGATCTGCATTATTTTTCAACAGAAAAGAAATGAGACATCCCATGAATACAAAGGAGTAAACCGGATGACAATAATTATTGGTCTAACAATTTTCCTAGCTGCCGTCATCACCTTTGGCCTGATAATGAAAAAGATCAGAGACGCTGGAATAAAGGTTGCCAAACCCCCTGTAAAGCCTCCAGCATCATCAAAGACCCCTGAAGAAGAGTTTAAAGAAATCTTGAATGCATTGCTGAAACTAAACCTGATGATCCGAAAAGATTTGGATTTCTCAGAAGAGATGGTCCTCAAGATCGAAGAGATAATTGATGACCTCAAAACAATTATTCCTGCCATGATGGAACGCTATCCAGGAGAATCTCTGACCTATGAGATCAAAAAAATCGGCCTGTCCCATCTTTACAAAACCGTAAAGGAATTTCTTGATTTGTCCGGGGATAGCCGTCAACATCAGCTGGACAACTTTAAAACAACCGTCCAGAGCCTCCAGGATGTTACCCACAGATCCAAAGATATCATTGAAAACAATGAAACCGCTGAATTTAAGACCATGGCTCATTTTCTTGCCGGCAAATTTTCTTAAAAAAGTATAATTCTTTTTTTTCTATTAAGGAGAAACCAGTGAACGACATATCCCAAGATCTAAAAAGTGTTGCCAGCCAGGCCAAAGCCCCTGTCCTTACAGAAGTGACGGAAATTTCAGGCCAGGGGGCACTGACGCAGGTCCAATCCCCGTCAAACCTGGAACCCATCCAGCCCAAACACCTGGCTGTGGAAGATATCCAATCCCTTGAAGCCGAGGCCAATGATTTTATAGAAAAAGTTAAAGCAGAACCCGGGGACTGGCAGCTGGGTAATTTTGTCTTTTCCCTGGGCCAGGAGATCATGGATCAGACCCAGGCCCAGGTTACACTCTATGACAGGAAAATGGGCAGTGTACTCAAGAATGTGGCCACGGATGATTCTTCACCCGTGGGGAAAAATATCCTTGCCATCAAAACCGAACTGGACAAGGTAAATCCCACCATGGTGGGAAGACAGGAGCTGCCCTTTCCCAAAAAAATGCTGGGCCTGTTCACCAAAACTGTGAACCGGCTGCCCAAGGGCGATGAGATCCTTAAAGTGATTGCCGAGCGCCGTGAAACTGTCAACTCGACCATTGACGGTATCCGGAACCATTTGCGCAACGAGGCCGACCAGGTGGCCTTTGATGCCTCGGAACTTTCCACCATCTGCGACTCCTTAAAAGAGATCCAGCCCCGGCTCCAGGAAAAAATTTTTATAGGTCAGATCATCTGGCAAAAACTCATTGCCCACATGGAAACAGTGGAAGACCCCAGGATCAAAGAAGCCCTGACCACCCTGACCTCGGATCTTGCCATGGCAGTCGTGGATCTCCAGACCATTGACAACTCCAACCTCCAGACCCGGTTTGGCGGTGAGATGATGGTCAGAAACTCCCATTTGGTACGCCGGCTTGTCCAGAGAACTGATATGATTCTGTCCACGGCCGTTAAAAATGCCCTGGCTGTCCGTGTTGCGGCGGAACAGCAGATGGAGACCCTGGCGCACCTTGACATGGTACAGCAGGCAGCCGCAGAAACCATGAAGGACACGGCAAAGGTCATCGGCAATGCCGCCATCAAGGGTGCCAAGATGAGCCAGAGCATGACCGTGAACATCCAGGCCCTGGAAGAGGCCTGCAACAGCTATGAAGAGGCCTTTGAAACCTATGCCCTGATCTCCAAGGAAACCATCAACATTGCATCCCAGAGTTCCACGGCCCTGGGTAAAATGAATGAACGGTTCAGGGCAAGAACCGATTCCCTTACAGCCAGGCGCCAAGACTAATAAAAGGAGAGAACCCATGATTGATACTGCCGTTAAAAAATCCTTTGATCAGCGCTTTTCCCTTGTCCGCACCATTGAAAAAAACCAGTTGATCCCGGAATCGGAACAGATATCTCTAACCGTGATGAATGCGGAAAAGGGCTGTTTTTTCACCTGCTTCGGGGACACCTATTATGTAAAGGAGAAAAATCGATACCAGGAAATGTCAGAGGATTTTGTCACCCCCCAGGACTATTTTACCACGGAACTCACCTGTCTGTGTCTGGAAACCGGTCACCTGGGTCATTTTGAGTGGGAGTTTGATGATGAGCTGGAAGTATCCATCACCCTGGAACAAACCAGCTTCAAATATATCAAAGATGAAGAGGGCAAGTCCGTGGACGAAGATGACCTGGAGCAGATTGCAAAGGAGGAGGATGCCATTGTCTATGCAGGAGAAAAATTCTGGTATGAAGATGACTGGGCAGCCCTTTACCAACGGGAGGACAAAGAGGAAAAGGTCTATATGTATGAATTTGAAAATGAAGGGGGCAGTCTCTCTTTAACCATTGAAGAATGGACCGGCTCGGGCCGGGATGAATACAAAGTTTACCTTTCCAAATCTGTGGAGCCCGATCAGATCACCATCATGAGCAAAGGAGCGGCAGGGGATGATCTCTCATAAAACAATACAAACCTTGATCCCGGTCCTGATCTTACTGGTCCTGACCTTACTGGTCCTGGCCGGATGCGGCAAGGGTCTTCCCGATGATATCAAAAAAAATGCCAGGGCCGTCCCCGATGCCATTGAAGCGGCCCAGGAGGATATTGAAAACAGTCAAAAACAGTTTGCAAAGGTCAAAAAATCATCAAAATTCAAACCCGTTGCCCCCTACGCCAAGAAGGAAGGCTGGGATCAATATTTTGTCAAAGCAAACCAAAACCTTGACCGGGCCAGGGAGCTGAATAAAAATGAGCTGGTTCCCCTTGTAAAAAAAAACAAACCTGAATCGGCCCAGAAGGTTCAGACCCAGACCAAACGGGTCAACCAGGTGATACAAGAGGCCAGACAAGAGGCCAAGGGTCCAATCAACCGTTTCTTGCGAATCAGGGAGGCCATGGATAATACCGATAATATCCAGGCAGAATCCAAATCAGCGGGCAATAAAATCATGGGACGGGTTACAGGCCTGGAAGCTGGACCCGTGGCAAAGGCCCGTGATTCCTTTCCCGATGCAATTGGAAAAATTGATGCCAGGTTTGCCCCTTTTCTTAAAATCAAACAGGACAGCAAAACCCGGCTTCACATCATAAACCAGGAATATGCTGCCCGCACATCCGAAGGAACGGCTGACTTTGCCGCCTTCATCGACAATGCCGACGGTCTGTCCAAAGATTTTAAAACCCTTGAGCTGACCCAAGCGCTATTTGAACAGGACCTGGATCAGCTTTATGAAAGCTATACTAAGGTTCTCCAGGACATGAAATCAGATTATTATGTCACCATTAAGCGGGAAGCCTGGGACGAAAACTCGGACTATTATAACCCCAGGTTTGCCACCTTTGAACGTCAGGTAACCTCCTCGGTATATGAAAACCTGGCTGAAAGTGACCTGGAAACCATTGCGGCCCTGTCCCCGGGATTTACCGGACTCAAATTTTCAAATCAGATCGGTAATGCCTGGAAGGAATTGGACATCAATCCCACCGCCCAATGGCCGGGACGCAATTATAATGCCGCATCCTTCTGGGTTGAAGATGCCAAAGAGGCCTATTACCACAAATATTTAAAGGAAGAAGACGGGGAGACCAGTGAAACTAACTGGATCAAAGTTGACTCTTCCTTTTATGAGCAAAACCTGGAATTTCTCGGCATGGCCATCCTGTCAAAACCCTATGGGGTTTTTGAGCAGGACCGTCAGACCCAGGCCACCCCGCCGGGAATGGCCTATGTGGGCAATGACAAGTACGGGGAATGGAAAAAAGATGAAACAGGCAACAGCTTCTGGTCCTGGTACGGCAAATATGCCCTGTTCTCCCATCTGTTCTTTTTTCCCCCCTCCTATTTTCACTATGGAGGCTGGAACAGCTGGCACAATAATTACGGAAACAGACAACCCTATTTTGGGAAAACCCAAACCGGAAGTCAACGATATGGTACCCGGGGCAGCTTTGTGAAGCAATCACCCAAATACCAGAGCAGCAATTTTTCAAAAACAGGCGGTTTTAAATCACAGATAGCTTCTGTCAGAGGAGCCGGTTCAAAGCTCCGCGGCGGCGGTCCCAAAGCCAAGGGCAAATAACTTTAAGGAGATTATACATGAATATCGCACCAATTCTCACAGGTCTGGGCCAGGGATTAATCTATGCCGTAACCTGTATTTTCTTTATCTGGCTGGTCAAACAGGTGGATGACTGGCGGACCCGGGACTTTGATGATGACCGCCATATTGATGACGGCAACCTTGCAGTGGGTCTGCGGCGGGCAGGACTTTATCTGGGCATTGCAATTGCCCTTTCAGGCGCATTGTCCGGAACCTCGGGGGGATTTTTCCTGGACCTGATCCAGCTCATCGTGGACGGCCTTATCATAACCGGATTTCTTTTTTCCTCCAGGTTCCTCAATGATTATATCATGATGGGCCACCTGAACAATGATGCTGAATGCATCAAGGAGTTCACCCTGGCTGACGGCGGAAAGGTAACCGGGAACACGGCTCTTGGCTGTGTGGAAGCCAGTATGTACATTGCCACGGGATTTATCCTCAACGGCAGTCTAACAGGCTCCGGCGGCACCTTTTTCCAGTCCCTTGTCAGTGCTGTCCTCTTTTTTATACTTGGACAGATGGCCCTGCTGGCCTTTGGTTTTATCTATGAACTGATCACCCCCTTTAATGTCAGACAAGAGATCAAACAGAACAATCTTGCCGCCGGAATAGGCCTGGGCGGAATCCTCATTGCCCTTGGCATCATCCTCATGGGAAGCATCTCAGGCCCCTTTACCGGATGGGGAAACGATCTGGCAGGTTTTGGAATTTACACG
>PIVS01001129.1 GCA_003353855.1 Desulfobacteraceae bacterium | reverse complement strand
GACCAGGATATGGTCGAGCTGTTTGAATATGATGAACTGGGCCGTAAAATCAGGTATACCGATCCTTCAGGCGGCATCTCCAAATTTGCCTATGATGGGGTGGGCAACCTTATTCATACTACTGACCCCAAAGGCAGCATCACCTTCCACACCTTTGATAAAAACAACCGTCAAATCTCAACCACCAATGCTCTGGGGCATACCGCAAGTGTCCAATACGACAATGCAGGCAATATCATCATGTCCCGGGATGCCCTGGGCCATGAAACTCGGTTTTTCTTTGATGCTGCGGGCCGTAAAATCGGGACAGAAGATGCAACAGGCAATATCACCACCATTGACTATGATGCAAACGGCAATGTCATTGCTACAACAGACTCCAGAAGCAGCACCACCCGATCCGAATATGACATGGATAACAGGATGGTGAAAGAGATTGACGCCATGGGCAACCAGACCCTGTTCCAATACGATAGCATGGACCGTGTCATAGAAAAAACCTCTGCCAAGGGAATCATCACCCGGATGACCTATGATGATCCCACAGGCCAGGTCACCCAGACCATAATGGGCCTTGGCACCCCTGATGAATCCATCACGGACTTTTCTTACAACAGCAACGGCCTTTTGGCCCAGACAATTGATGCCACAGGCATCCCGGTTTCCTACATCTATGACGGCCTGGGCCGTATGATATCG
>PIVS01001128.1 GCA_003353855.1 Desulfobacteraceae bacterium | reverse complement strand
GACCAGGATATGGTCGAGCTGTTTGAATATGATGAACTGGGCCGTAAAATCAGGTATACCGATCCTTCAGGCGGCATCTCCAAATTTGCCTATGATGGGGTGGGCAACCTTATTCATACCACTGACCCCAAAGGCAGCGTCACCTTCCACACCTTTGATAAAAACAACCGTCAAATCTCTACCACCAATGCTCTGGGCCATACCGCAAGTGTCCAATACGACAATGCAGGCAATATCACCATGTCCCGGGATGCCCTGGGCTATGAAACCCGGTTTTTCTTTGATGCTGCGGGCCGTAAAATCGGGACAGAAGATGCAACAGGCCATATCACCACCATTGACTATGATGCAAACGGCAATGTCATTGCCACAACAGACTCCAGAGGCAACACCACCCGATCCGAATATGACATGGATAACAGGATGGTGAAAAAGATTGACGCCATGGGCAACCAGACCCTGTTCCAATACGACGCCCTGGACCGTGTCATAGAAAAAACCTCCGCCAAGGGGATCATCACCCGGATGACCTATGGTGATCCCACAGGCCAGGTTACCCAGACCGTCATGGCCTTAGACTCCCCTGATGAATCCATCACGGACTTTTCTTACAACAGCAACGGCCTTTTGGCCCAGACAATTGATGCCACAGGCATCCCGGTTTCCTACATCTATGACGGCCTGGGCCGTATGATATCG
>PIVS01000119.1 GCA_003353855.1 Desulfobacteraceae bacterium | reverse complement strand
GGAACCGAAGAAAAATGTACCGGAGACTTTGCCAGACGCGCCGGCAATGAGATGATGTACCAGATGATGGCCCAGGAAAACATCGAAACCCTGAATAATTACAAGGTTAAAAAAATTATCGCGGCCTGCCCCCATTGTCTCAATACCCTTAAGCATGAATACCCGCAAATGGGCGGAAATTATGAAGTGATCCATCATACCCAGCTCATTGATGAACTTATAAAATCGAGGAAAATAACCCTGAACAAATCTTTGGAAGGATCACTTACTTACCATGATCCATGCTATCTTGGCCGGTATAACTCGGTTTATGATCAACCCAGAGCAATTTTGCACAGACTGTCAAAAGAGGGAACAAAAGAACTTAACCGACATGGCAAGGAAAGTTTTTGTTGTGGTGCGGGCGGCGGAAGAATGTGGATGGAGGAAACCATTGGTAAAAGAATCAACCTGGAACGGGCTGAAGAGATCGCAAACCAGAAGGTGACAAACCTGGCCGTGGGTTGCCCGTTCTGCTTAACCATGCTGGAAGACGGCATGAAGGAACTAAATAAAGAGGAAGAAATAAAGACACAGGATATTGCTGAACTTGTGGCCGGCAATATGGCCTAAATATCGCTGCAATTTCCTTGAATCATAGGTCAGGCAAAGGCGAAACTTGATTGACATCCACCGGTATCCTGTTTCGCCTTTACTTGTTTTATACGAATCAATCACACTCGGATAATTTTTTAAATTCATTGCGTTCCTGCTGGTTGCCCACAACCGCTACCATATCTTCCTTCTGGAATAAATAATCTGCTTTGGGGTTTGAGTGAAATATTTTTTCACGCAGGATTCCCACAATTGACACACCGGTTATGGTACGGATGGCAGATTCTTTAATACTCTTATTAATAAGAGGACTTAAAGGTGTGAGCTGTACCCATGAGATTTCCAGCATATCTTTTATCTTATCAAGTTTTGTCAAAAGCTGATCCTGATTTGATTGATAAATCGGGGCATAACTCTGACGGCGCACCGCATCCGTATATTGCTGGATAGCAATCACTGGAATTTCCAGGTGTAAAAGTGCCTGTCGGGCAATTTCCAAACCCGCCTCCATTTCCGGCAGCACAACCATATATACCCCGATATCATATAGTAGCCGGGTTTGATCCACCCCTTCAGCCCTGGCAATAATATGCAATGAAGGTTTAAGATGATGTGCATGTTTAACAATGATCTGGGTGTTAATAACAGAAGGGGTTGTAATCAGCAAAAGCCTTGCTGCCTTGATCGCTGCGACCTCAAGAACTGTGGACTGACTCATATCACCATAGATCACGGGAAATTTTGAATTCTTGCATTCCATCATCCTCTGATGATTCAGCTCAATAATAACAAAGGGAAGCTCAAGTTTGGTCAATACCTGGGCAATATGTTGACCCACATTACCGCCGCCGGCAATAATTACATGATCCTTAAGCCCGGACGACGGTATATTTTCTGTTTGCAGCGGCTCATATTTAAACACCCGTTTTTTTAATTTATAGAGGGGGGCTGCCAGGGAAGATGCAAACGGGGTTACCACCATGCTCAAAACAGATATTGCCAGAACAAGTGAATACAGATTTTGATCAATGGAATTGGTTTCGACCCCCACCCGGGCAAGAACAAAGGAAAATTCACCCACCTGGAACAGACCAAGCCCTACGGCAATCGGGATAATATTAATATATCCAAATATCTTGGTTATTAGATAAAAAATCGACCCTTTAAAAAGAGAGATGATCAATACAAGACAGATAATTTTTTCCCAGTTTTCAAAGAAAAAAACTGGATCAAGCAGCATACCCACCGAGGTAAAAAACAAAAGGCCGAAAATATCCCTCAAAGGAATAATATCATTCAAGGCTTGATGCCCATAATCTGACTCACTGAGAACCATTCCCGCAACAAAGGCACCAAAAGCAAAGGATAGCCCGAATAAATAGGTGGCATACCCTATACCAAGGCCCATGGCTGTGATCGATAAGATAAAAAGTTCCCGGGAATCAAATTGGGCAACATGCATCAACAGCCAGGGCAGCAGTTTTCTGCCCGCATAAAGCATCACCAGAAGAAAGAGGATGGACTTGATTACGGCAATCAACAACAGGGACATCCCTGCCCCCGGATTACTCAGTTGGGGCAGGATAATCATCATGGGAATGATGGTCAGATCCTGAACAATGAGCATACCTATCATTACCCGGCTGGAAAGTGTCCCCACAAGTCCACGGCTCATGAGGGTCTTTAGTGTCACCATTGTGCTGGAAAGAGAGATTAAAGAACCCAGCCACAATGAGGCAGCAAAGGACAAGTCCAGATACCTGCCAAGACAGTAACCTACACCCAGTGTCAAAAGGACCTGAATGGGCGTACCAATCAGGGCAATTTTCCGGACCGGTTTTAATTCTTTAAAGGAAAATTCCAGCCCCAATGCAAAAAGAAGCAGGGCAACTCCGATTTCCGCAAGAAGTTCAATTTCATGGGGCTTTCCGATGGTAATACCACGGGTATACGGTCCCACCACAATTCCGGCAAGGATGTATCCCAGGATCAGAGGCTGCTTGATTTTCTGGGCAATGAGCCCACCGATCAAAGCGGCAACCATAATGATGACAATATCTGCTGCAATTCCCATATTTAAAACCTCACTTTTAATAATTTAATTTTTAAATCAATTGATTCTCAGGCATCTTTGCCGCTAATAATCTTCCCAGCAAGTCTGAAAGACTATCACCGGTTGCCATAATTAAAAGCTCGGTTAATATGATAAGACAATAAAACATATGATCAACAATGATTTTTTCAATGCTCAAATTAAATCTGATGATTTTCTAATTCCGGATCACCGGCAAGAATATCAATTCCGGCCACAAGGCTGGCTGTGTTTATTGTCTTTAGGAACCTGTGGCCCGGTCCACAGCCACGTCAGTGCCGACAAACAACGCCAATGGAACCATCGCCAGTTTTCAAATTAGCTTTGTTGATAAGCTTTTGGGACTGTGGTATTGTGAAGTATAAAAATACACCCTTTTCCGGAGGTTTTTATGCAAATAGCCCTTACGTTCAAAAACATCGACGCGTCAGATGCTCTAAAAGAACACATCCATAAAAAATTTGATAGATTAGACAAGATGCTGGATAGTCCAGCCGAAGCGCATATTGTTTTATCGATCGAAAAATTGCGGAACATCGTTGATATAAATCTGCACTGTGACAAGATAAAAATTCATGCCAAGGAAGAAACTGAAAATAACATGTATTCAGCCATTGATACACTTTCAGATAATATCAAACTCCAAATCAGAAAGTTCAAAGACAAACAGCGACGGCATCTGGCCGGCGACAAACAGAGCATCAAAATCAATCCGAAAGAATACGATGCCCCGGAGAGTTCGACGGGAAATTAGCCTGGAAAATAAACCAGTAGTCAATCCTCTTGCAATTTATTTTTAAATTGTTCAGGGGATTGGCAGTGCGACACCTAAAAAAAATGTATTGTTTTATATCGCCTGACAGTTAAGTTATTGTTTTATATCAATTGGTGAAAAACAAACGGGGGAGAGCATGCCAGGATTCAAATTTATAATTGTGTCTGTTCTGTCCCTGATCATGTTCTTTTCTCTATTTTCCTGCGGGAATCCCCCTCTTTTAAATGCACGGACAGCATTGATTATGTAGACATTGCCCCTGACGAACCACTGAAGATTGGTGTCCTTCAAGCGTTGTCCTGCAAAGTGGCTCCCATTGGTCAAGATCAGATTCAAGGGCTTAAGCTTGCCATTGATAAACATGAGGGGCAGATACTGGAGCACTTTGTTTCATTACAGGTGGAGGATACCGGGTGTACCAGTGAGGGAGGGGCCAATGCAGCCTTAAAGATACTGGCAGATCCCCAAACAATTGCCATTTTTGCCACGATCAATGACGGTGATATCTATACCCTTGGATTGACCATTGGTTTCAGGAAGGCTTCTGAAAAACAGGGCGGCAAAATCGTCTTGGATACCTCGATCAACAAAGGAGAAACCATTATGCATCCGGTTTTAAAAGCAATAAAGAATGCCGGGGCACAGCTTTTGTTTTTCCCCCTGTTTCAGCCCGAAGGCAATATGATTCTCCTCCAGGCAGACAAAATTCAATACTGAACCAGTGAACTATTATTATCCTAGCGCCTATGATGCAGCAAGCCTATTGCTTGGCGCCATTGAAAAGGTAGCGATTCCTGAACCCGACGGCAGACTTCATATCGGTCGTTATTCCCTGCGAAAGGCACTTTATGCCACCAGTAATTTTAAGGGGGTTACAGGAGAACTGACCTGTGACAAATTTGGAGACTGTTCCCGGCCGGCCTTTAATATTTTAAGAATACTCCAGGCAGCCCTTGACAACAGTCAGGCGGGAATTCTCATAGCAGATGCAAAAACCGGCAATATTCAATATATAAATGAGGTGGGTCTTCACATCATGGGAGAATCAAGGGAAACAATTCCCGATGATTTTAATATTTTTACCTATGTTAGAAAATTTCAGGGATATGACTTTGATGGAAATCCCATCAAAAGAGAGGGGGAGTTCTTGAGATAATCCTGAACCATATAGAAATTGACCCCACGCAATTCTCCGGATATCCGGATTTAAAAACAGGCTCCCACGTAGAATTAATGGTTAAAGATACCGGACACGGTATTGAAACACAAATTCTGGAGAAGATTTTTGATCCCTATTTTACCACAAAAAAAATCGGTGAGGGATCTGGAATGGGATTGGCCATGGTTCATGGTATTGTAAAAAACCATAACGGGTTGATCATTGTCGACAGCACGCCTGGTCTCGGGTCTGTATTTCAAATTTTTCTGCCGGCATCCGGGCACTTCTTATGAAACCTGTGGGAATGAAAGAATTATCTGAATGCATTCGCAGTATTTTGGATGATCAAGCAGATAGTTAAGGAATTGGATCCGACAAAAAAAAATGATGACCCCGCCCATGGGATATGGTATGGGGAAGGCCATTATACCAGTTAAAATTATAATAGGGAGAATCCATAATGTCTTCATCCAATGACAAGAATATAAGACAGATTGTTTCAGAAGCCCACCGCAGCCAGCGGGATCGGGAAAAAACGTATAGGGAGCGCGCCCTCAAGCTATTCCCCTGGATCTGCGGCCATTGTGCCCGTGAGTTCGACGGCAAACGCCTCAAAGAGCTGACCGTGCACCATAAAGACCATAACCATGACAACAATCCCCCCGACGGCAGCAATTGGGAACTGCTGTGCATCTATTGCCATGACAATGAGCACTCCCGTGACCAGGTTGCCGATGCCTATGCTGAAGGGCCGTCGGACAGGACCCCGGATAATGACTTCACCGATAATCCTTTTGCAGGGCTGGGGGATTTATTAAAGGACAAACTGTCTGAATAAATGAACTCCTGTGCAACTTTAATAGCAAAGTAAAGTAAGATGGCAAAAACTAAACTTCACAAATATGAACGCGTCAAACACCTGCCCAATGTAGTTTTTTCCCAGCTTGGTGAATCAGAATCGGCGGACCTCTATCCCTGGTACGGTGAGCGCTACAGAAGTATGGAAAAAATTCTTGAGCTGGGGTGCGGCAAGGGAGAGCATAGCCTTGCATTTGCCGGAGCCGATCCTTGCAGACTTTGTGTGGGAATCGACAGCAAAAGCCACCGCATATGTGTGGGTGCAGAAGAGGCAATTGCCCAAGGCCTTGAAAATATATTTTTTCTCCATGCACGGATTGAGCGCATCCGGGAGTTCTTTATTGAACACTCCATACACGAGATCTGGCTTACCTTCCCCGACCCTCACTTAAAGAACCGGAAAATTAAAAGCAGGCTGTCTGCAGCCCCATTTCTAGACGCCTATGCACACCTGCTTCTCCCGGGAGGCACCGTACATCTGAAAACCGACAGTGACCTGCTCTACAACTATACCCGGGAATCCGTCGAGGGATGGGGGGGACGCGTGATTGCAGCCTCCAATGATATTCATGGTGCCGATGACAGCAGATTCGGTGCCCGTGAAATCGTTTCCGCCTTTGAGAAGGAAGCACGGTCCAAGGGCGCCAGCATCAAATATATGGCATTTACACTAGGTTGATAAATCAAAAATAACAGGTAGGCAATATGGCAATAAAGTCTAAAAACGATGGCATCGTCCGGCTAATGAGGGAAACAAAGGGCCGAAAAGGAAAAGGCGTCACCTTGATAAGCGGTGTGCCCATGGATAATGAGGGACTAAAAAAACTGACTAAATCCCTCAAGCAAAAGTGCGGGAGTGGCGGCAGTTTAAAGAATGGGATCATTGAAATTCAGGGAGATCACAGGGATGTGCTGGAAAAAGAATTGGGCAGGCTTGGCTATAAAGTTAAACGTTCAGGCGGGTGAGTATGACATATAGTCACCAAATTGTTCTGCCCGGAGGAAAAGAGGGTAGGTTTTTATCTGAATCCGGGGAAAAACTGACACCTCCGGAAAATTGGGCCTTTCTCCCCGCCGGAGACGCTGCAATCACCAAAAGCGTAAAGGCCAAAGGATTGGTTTGGGTGGTGCAGGTTCGCAAAGGCAGACGGTTGATTTCAAAGGGGATCTGGGCCAGGAGGGCAGATATTCTGGCATCACAAAGACAGGTCCGGGCCAGGAGATCAACCCCTGAATATGCCAGGCTTCGAGAAAAGGATCTTGCCCGGCGAAGGGCCAAACAAGAGGCATATGTAAGTGAGTTTTTTATTGAAGTTCTCAAATTCTTAAATTTTCATCCTCGATATCAAAGGGAGGCAACCCTTCTTGGGAAAAAAATCACTGCACACGCCACCCCTGTCAATAGCGGGACGGTTGCCAGAACCCAACAAATACCCATTGACCAACGCGCCCGGGCAGCTGTTATTGCCTGGATGCGCCACCAGACAACTGCCTATGATTCAATGGGTATCCCCAGGGTAAAAGGAAAAAGAAGAGAAGTCCGCAGAGAACTGGCTGCAAAATCCATTGAAATATTGCAAGCCTATCGCCAGGGCCGAAAAATTGTCGAATCCTGTCCCCTGAAAAAGGTATTGGCCTGATCTTTCCCCTCTTCTTCTTCCTTGTCCCAGGTAAAATTGCAAATCCATTGGCTTTTCTATTCAACACCCTGCCAAACAGGGGCAGGCCACTGGAGGTTCTGGAAATCATGGGACATTCCAGGGCAATTATGGTATAAGCGTTGGTGTTGTTTAAACCTTAAAATTTAAGAGAAGATGATAAATGTCATTTGATGAACTTGGCCTTCGGGTCGAACTGCTTAAAGCCGTTAAGTCTAAAGGGTACACCACCCCCACCCCCATTCAGACCCGGGTTATTCCTGCAATCCTAAACGACCAGGACATCCTTGCCAGGGCCCAGACAGGAACTGGGAAAACAGATGCATTCGCACTCCCCCTTGTTGAAATCCTGAGCCGCAGAACCGGCAGCAGGAGCCACCCCCGGGCCCTCATCCTGGCCCCCACCCGGGAACTTGCGCTCCAGGTGGGAGAGAGTTTCAAAGCCTATGGGCGTCGGGTGTCCATTCGGTGCACCGTGGTTTACGGCGGTGTTAACATAGGGCCCCAGATAGACAGGCTTAAGAGGGGGGTTGATATCCTTGTGGCCACACCGGGCCGCCTTCTGGATCTTGCCGCCCACAGGGATCTGAATCTTTCCCAGATAGAATTCCTGGTTTTTGACGAGGCAGACAGAATGCTGGATCTTGGATTCAGCAAGGAGATCTCCGAGGTTTTGGAACTAGTGCCGACAGACCGCAGAACCATGCTGTTTTCAGCTACCTACACCCAGCAGATCCGGAATCTTGCCAAAATAATGCTCAAGGATCCCGAATATATAGAAGTGACGCCCAGTAATACGGCGGCAGAATCCATTGTCCAAAAGGTTCACCTGGTGGACAAACCCCATAAACGAGAACTGCTCATTCACTTGATAACCAAGGGGCGCTGGAGCCAGGTACTGGTCTTTGTCCGCACAAAATTCGGGGCAAACAAGCTCACGGAAAAATTGGTTGAAAAAGGGATCTCTGCAGCGGCCCTCCATGGCAACAAGAGCCAGTCCTTTAGAACCCGCACCCTTAAAGAATTCAAAAACGGTGAAATCCGTATCCTTGTGGCAACGGATGTGGCCGCAAGGGGGCTTGACATCAGCAATCTGCCCCATGTGGTTAATTACGATATGCCCGGGGTTCCCGAGGATTATATTCACCGCATCGGCCGGACCGGGCGTGCAGGCGTCAGCGGCATTGCCGTTTCCCTGGTCAGTCACGAAGAAAGGGCTCACCTGGAAGCCATTGAGAAACTGTTAAAACAAAAGATCCCCATGGAAGAGGTTGCAGGCTTTACCGTGGGCGGCGAAGTTCCTGATTTTGTTTTATTGCGCCCCAAGAATCCCGCAAGCGAGAAAAAGGCAGACAAAGCTATTAAGGAGATGGTCGCCCAAAGAAAATCCTTAAAGCAGCCTGCCAAAACATCATCAAAACCCCGGTCCAACAAAAAAAATAAAAAGGCGGGGAAAAAACCCCACCGACCAGGGTCCTGTTCCCAGCAATCACCTAAAAAGGGCAATTCCAGGGGAAGAAGGTAGCAAAGTTTTAACAAACACCAGGGAAAACGAAATCCTCCGGGCAAAACAAAAAGATAATGTTGCCCGGCCCATAATAAAGAAAAGACAATGATAATCCAAATAGAGGCAATTGAAGAAATATTACCGATTTTCAGAGAATATTTGGGATGTATGAGTCAATTTTATAAAATTTATAATTTTGATTCCTGGTGTAACGCTGCACTTAAAAATTTGCAAAAATATTCCGCGGCAGATTATCGGATGATATACCTTTTAAAGGAATCAGAATCTGTCATTGGTTTTGCCCAGGTCGATAAACACCTGCGGTTCAACAATGACGGCTTTTCCATTGCAGAGTTCTACATTCAAAAAGAGCATGGAAGAAACGGATGTGGCCGAAAATTGGCTGAATATGCCTTTGCTAAATTTCCCGGTAATTGGGAGGTGGCTGTCACATTCAAAAATACCTGTGCCCTGGCCTTTTGGGAACAGGTGATTTCCTCTTACACCTCCGGTAAATTTAAGAAAAAAAAATGCCCCCCCTTTAACGGATATGGATTTTTATTCAACAAAGAATAAAAAAGAACTCCGGGTCAAAAACCTACTCCATGGCAAAGATTTCCTTGAGTATTAAATTTACAAAAAGTATCATTTCCAAACTTGTTTTGGGGAGATTGCCGTGTTGTTATCACACCTCAATTAAAACTAACCTTAATATTTAAGAGAGAGAATCAGCCATGCCCTTATCTGAATTATTAAAAAATCGGGTTTCCATACGCGCCTTTCTGGACAAAATTGTCTCCGAAAAAAAACTGAAACAAATATTCTCGGATGCCCAATTGTCTCCATCCAATTGTAATGTACAGCCCTGGCAGATCCATGTTGTTTCCGGAGCAAAAAAAGATGAACTCAAAGACAAACTGATTGAGGCCGTGATGAGCGGGAATGCACCCAACCCGGATTTTAACTGGGAGGTACGCTATAGGGGAATTCTTCGTGACCGCCAGTTTGAATCTGCCAATTCTCTTTACAGCCAAATGGACATTGAACGTAGCGATAAACAAGCGAGAATGACTGCCCTGATTCGAAACTGGACGTTTTTCGATGCCCCCCATGCGCTGTTTTTTACCATGGAAAAATATTTAGATATCATGGGAGCCGTTGATTTGGGGATTTATGCCCAGACACTTTCCCTGCTGATGACAGAGAATGGTATTGCAAGCTGCTTTCAAGGTGCCCTGGGCCAATTTCCAGATCCGGTAAGAAATAGTTTAAATATTCCAGATAATTTTGGCATTCTTTTTGGCATGTCCTTTGGTTATGCAGATGAAAAAGCACCTGTGAATAAAACCAAAACTGATCGAGCGCCCATTGAGGAGGCAGTAACTTTTTGGAAATAACATTTACTCCCGGCTTTTTAAACCAAGACCGCAATTGATTAACAGCACCATTTTACAGTGGCGGAAGGCTGCTTTTCCGGTTAAAATCTGGCACCCCTTTATTGTGATAATTCCCTATTGTGATAATTTGTATTGGGTAAATATGCGAAAAAAATAAAAATCATCATTTAATCCTTGACATTATTCAGGATTGCTGTATCTTATTCCCAGTTTGCACTATTCGATGTGAAGTGCGTAGGTTTCATCTCAAAGGAGTATATCCCTCAAACGAAAGCGGCATTACCCCCAAGATAGAAACTGTCATTTTTTTTTATATACAGGAGAACGCCGATATGGCTAATGGTACAGTAAAATGGTTTAACGACTCAAAAGGTTTTGGATTTATTGAACAAGAAGACGGCGGAAAAGATGTATTTGTACATCATTCCGGCATTAATACCACAGGGTTTAAATCCCTGAATGAAGGTGACCGAGTTTCCTTTGATATTGAAGAGGGACAAAAAGGTCCTGCTGCAGCAAACGTAACCGTGCTATAGTTAACCGTTTTACTAGCGTTACAAAAAAAGTCGTTCTATGACTTTGAAAATACAAATCCCTGTACGGCATGCCGTACAGGGATTTTCTCGTTTATAAAACCAGTCCACTAATTCAGTTGGAACAGGCAGGTTAAGCATTGCCCTGCCCTCCCTTTTTCCTTCTCTTGATTATCTCCCCCCCTTTTTTTAACGGTTAAAATACTTATTTACAGCCGTAACTTATCTTGATACTCAATAATTGTTCCCACTATGTTTTTATGCTGTTTTTTACGGAGAATTGAAATTTGCTTGAGAAAGCCCTGGGATTTGCCGAGCATGGCAAAGGAAGAAGACTGCTAAATACTCTGAACAAAAAAGATAATATTTTGACTTCTTTTGAGTTAGATGAGGTTTTGAGGGTTTATCGTGAAATTGGCTTACCCAGGGAAGTTGAAATATTAAAGAGAAGAAGAGGTATTTTAAAAGATGACCAATACAATGCCTTGGCTGAAGAAGTTAGATCTAATTGCTGTTCTGATAAGTATGATGATTTTGCGGTTTCGTTAAGGAATTTATTGAGCAGCGGCATGAAGATGAATCCTGCCAAGACGGATATGCACAGGACCATAAACATTCCCAAACATACAAGCAAACAGTCACAGAAGCCGGGATAAGGAAACAGGCCAAAAAAGAAGGTTGGTTAAAAAATATTACAGATAAGGTTCAGAAAAAGATGCGAGAAAACTTGGTTCGAGCCTCGAACCAAAACGCAACTGGATTATTTGACAAAGAAATAATTGATCAAGCTGCCGAAGTTGGATCGAATGTCATTTTGCGGCACCGGAAAGAGATCAAGGCATTGCATTCGGTGATTGGCTCCGTGATCATTCTCTATCAACTGCCACGGCAGCAATAAATGATTCGAATTGTGCAGGATATGTTGGCGCTCTTACCTGAACACAAACCAAATTTTAACGGGGGTTTTCAATGTACCATTGAATCTCCGAACCTAGTACAAAGTGGATTTACAGGGTCTGGTCGATTGACTTCTTTAATGACACCTTAGAAATAGGGAGTGTTTATACTCCTTATCCCGAAGTCAGCATTCCGGAATGGACAATTGGGGCAAAGAAATATTGGAAATTGAATCATTCTTATAGACTACCTGCCAGGAAAAGCCGAGCCATTGCAAAACGCAATGAAGGCTTACCCCGAGAAATTTGTAAAATTGCCTGGCAAGCCCAGGTAAGACTATGCGGCCGATATAAACGCTTAGTATTTAGGGGTAAAAATTCGAACCTTGTCAAAACAGATATTGCCAGAGAATTGGCAGGTTTTATAAGGCATGGGCAGGAAAGCCTAAATAATAACCAGAAAAGCTCGCAATTATGCCAGCTTTTCCGTAAGCATTATTTAATGCTACCTGCATCCGATTATCCCTTGGCAGGTTGCTCCCCAGCAGAGCCTACCTACGTTTCATCGGATACTTTATTCTTAACAT
>PIVS01000603.1 GCA_003353855.1 Desulfobacteraceae bacterium | reverse complement strand
TCTCCCATGGCCTTGGCAGCCATGAGAACTTCAGGGATGAACATGTCACCGTTTTCCATTTTTTCACCCACAATGTCCATGCCGGCGATGAGGCCGTTATTCAGGATATCGCTGGCTGCTGTGCCTTCTGCGATGGCGGCATTGACAAGTTCGGTTACTTTGGCAGCATCACAGGAAACCAGAGCTTCTATCATTGTATTAAAATCAGTCATTTTTTTCAATTCCCTTCTTTTATAATCGTTTCAAAGCTTCAATTGTCTGTCTTGTCACGGCTGCAGTAAAATATGGAACTCATCTTTTATAGCCCTATCAACTGCTTTTGGGATATATGACGGTTCTGGGTTGGACAGCAGTTTTTTAGCCATTTCAAGTGCCCTTTGCCTGATGTCAAGACTGCCGTCCTGTTCCCATTTATCACGGCTTTTCCTGTCGGTAACGCCGTTACCATAATAGTATTCGCTTCTCATGTGAGTCATGGTATGGGGGGATGTCATAAAATTGCCTCCAGGGCCGACCGCATTAATCACTTCCAGGGCCAGGTGCTCTGCATTCACTTCAATGCCTTTGAGAACTTTGCAGCAGTTACCGATGATTTCATCGTCAATGACAAATTGTTCATGGGCAATCGTAAGCATGGATTCAAGCATACCTGCACTGTGATGGATATAGTTGGAGCCCCCCATGGATGCGAGCAGGGCAGTAAACGCTTTTTCATAGCCTGCCTGGGTGTCCGGGACTTTAGAGTCAGAAAGCCCGGAAGAATTATAATTGGGCACGTTGATATGATGTGCCATCTGGTGGATCGCCGCATTCATCATGCCGCATTCCACTGCGCCGCCTGAGTACCCCATGGTTTTAAGGTTGGCCATGCCCGGAATACCACCATAAAGCAAGGGTGCGCCCGGATTGGTCAATTGGCAGATGGTGATGCCGGCAAGCTGTTCCCCATGGAGCTGCGCCAGGGTACCGGCCATGGTCAAAGGAGATGTAGAACCCGCCATGGGTGCACTGGACAGGGCAACCGGAATACGCTTGCGAATGGCTTCCTGCATGATGCGGGTGGACTGGGTACACAGCTTTAATGGACTTATGGCAAAAGAAGTGATCACTGAAATAAAGGGGCGTTCCTGAAGCTTTTCGAAACTCCCGGCAATTTTAGATGCCATTTCAATGACATCATTAAGGCCTTGTTCGTTATTCACCCCGGACATCACATGTTTTGAACAGGCCTTAAGGCAGGTGTAAAACATGTTGATATCATAGTCCGCTTCGTCGATATCCGTTGGAATACAGGGTCTGACCAGAAAATGGATATTCTCAAGTTGATCAACAAGCCGCGAGACATCATAGAGATCTTTTAATGTTGTGGCCCTGACATCGCCTGTTTCAGGGTCGAGAATTTTGATGGCAGCACCCCCCGTCCCCAGGTGAACCCGGTTTTCAGTCAGGTCAAGATCATTTTTGGGATCCTGTCCGCAAAGGATGACTTTTTCAGGGGCTTTTGCCACTTGTTCTGTAATCATCTTCTCGGAAAACAGAATAATCTTTTGCTCCCTGTCAATGGTGGCACCGTTTTCTTCAAGCATTTGAATCGTATCATCCAGGCCCTGTTCATAGGTGATCCCTGTGGTCGCAAGAATTTTGAGAGATGCCTCATGGATAGTTACGATTTGTTCCGGTGTCAGGGGGCGATATTGGCCACCCTGTAATCCCATTAGGTTCATGACAATCTCCTTCCTCTGTTTATTTTTCTATATAATCTTTTCCAATAAACTTCCCTGAAAAATCAAATCTGTTATCTTTCAGAGGATTTGTTTAGACCTACATTGTCTAAATTGCATGATCTTTTATCCTTGTCAAGAAAAATGTAACAAAACTTATCATCTTTTTGGTTTTTACCCTAATGATGTTGACTTTTGTTTCTTGTAAACATAAAATTATTTGACAAGCAATACCGCCCCAAGTATCATTTCCTTGGGGCTACAATGGTTCGGGACAATAGGTTCAACACAAATTATTAATGTCAACCATTACAGTATACTGGAAATTTAAGATGAGTCTTCTTGATGATAAACACGATAAAGCGGTGTCATCGAAAGCACGGGCCGATATCGCTTTTTCAAAAGCGATTTCCAAAGCATTTGCCCAGGAACTCAAGGCTTTGCTGCTGAGAAGATCAAAAAAGCTGCTTCCTTTTGATGATGTCAAGGAAAGGCTTGATCTCTGGTACGGGAAAGAGATTGGTATAAAAACGGTTTCATTGAATTCGATCATAGGCAGCCAGGGGCGTTACAGAAATTTCACCAGACATTTTCTCCCTTTGGAAGAAAACTTAAGAAACCGCTGGAAGCAGATTGAAATGGCAATGGAATCTGGCAAGGAGCTGCCGCCTGTTGAGCTTTATAAAGTGTGCGATGCCTATTTTGTGAAAGATGGACACCACAGGATCTCGGTGGCCAAGGCCAAAAAAAAAGTATCCATTGAGGCAAAGGTATTTGAATATAATTGCGACCTCTCCCTTGACGACAAAACTGACTTTGAACAGATTGCGATTCTTGAAACTTACCATCGATTTTTAAAAGAAACAGGGCTGAAGGAGAAAGGGTATCCCAAACTTCATCTGACTGTTATAGGCGGGTATTCCATTCTCATGGAACATATCCAGAGGCATCAATTTTACCTGGAAGAAAAAAAAAAACGACGGATTGAAGTTAAGGAAGCGGCAATCTCCTGGTTTGACAATATTTATTCTCCCATGAGGGATTTGATCCTCAAAAATGGCATTTTGGAAAAATTTCCCCATAGAACGGAAACCGATTTTTATATCTGGATTTCAAAATATAAAAACCGTTTGTTTCAAGACGTTTTCTCACCGGATGAAGCACAAAATGT
>PIVS01000602.1 GCA_003353855.1 Desulfobacteraceae bacterium | reverse complement strand
GAAAATCCGTCCAGGCCGTACTCTGTTGCTTTTTGGGCAATTCTTAATCCAAAATCCAGGTCTGAAAAAGCACCCATTGTATAGGTGAGTTTTGTAAAGCATTTCATCATGTAGGTGGGCAGGCCTGGCATGGAAATGGTTGCCCCGCACGTCATGGGGCAATTATAGCAAGAAATCAGCCGGGTCCTTGCCTTCTCCATTGTAACCAGCCAGTCATTTGCAACTTCATCTGTCCAGAACCCCTTTCGCCGGGTCCGGGAATTCCCCCACATAAAATTTTCAGTATGCCATTTCTCATCATGGACTTTCATCTCCTGGGGGGAACCCAGGCCTGCTAATATGGGCATGACACCGGGAATCGGGTTGTCATTTCTATATTTTATATATTCCATGACTTCATTGCAAAGTTCCATGTATTCCATGGGCTTTGCAATATTGATGTCCTTTGTGCCCCGGACAACAATGGCCTTAATCCTTTTATCTCCCATTACAGCCCCTATGCCGCCCCGGCTGGCACTGGATCTGCCCTGTTCGATGGAGGCATAAAAAACCCTGTTTTCACCTGCCTTTCCAATGGCAGCCACCTGGGCCTTGGGCTCTTTAAGCTCTTTTCGGATAAGCTCTGCAGTTTCAATTGAGCCTTTACCCTTTAAATGGGCGGCATCCCGTAATTGCACCTTGTCATTGTTTATATACAGGTAAATCAGTTTTTCAGATTTACCCCGGAAGACCACTTTGTCTAGTCCTGCATACTTGAGCTCCGGTGCGAAAAAACCACCCATCATGGAAAATGCCATTAACTGGGTCTGGGGAGATATGGTGGAAACAATGGTACGGTTGCAGCCCACAGCCGGTGTGCCGCACAAAAGACCGGCGCTGAAGATCAACAGGTTTTCGGGAGAAAAAGCGCCAGCCTCGGGGGGAACCCTGTCCCATAATATCTTGGCGTTAGTACCCAAACCTCCCAGATAAAGCTCGGTGTCCCGGGGGTCTGTTGCAACCTTTTCAATATTTCCCCGGGTTAGATCAATTTCTAAGTTAAACCCTGTCTCTGCGTACCTCATTTTTTTTCCCCTTCTATATTACCTGAATCCTGAAGTTATTATTCTATCAGGCCATTATCCATAAGCTCAGGGCCTAGAAAGCCTGTGTGCCAAACACAAAACAATTTACACAGCTTGGTACAATGTGACTATATATAAGCTACATCATAACTATGTGTCAAGGAGAAATTGGCTTTTTTCCGAAAATGAAATTGCTTTGATTTTATCAATGTACAAGGCGCAAATGATCATAAGCAAGGCAGTTTTCGAGCCGGTGAAACCTGATTTTTTTCTTCACTCCCAGGCGAATTTATGGTTCAAACCCCTGGGACAGGGTTTGAACCATAAATTATCCATAATATTTCACCTGTTTGCCGCTTATTCCCGGGGTTTACCCATTACGCTTGCAAACATGTCATCGTCCCACATCTGGGAGTCGGCAACATTTTGACGGAATTTGATAAAATCAACAGTATCCTGGCCGGTGATTTTCTTGGTATTGAATGCGCCAAAGCCAAGGAATGCTTCGCCACCCATGTTTGCAGCCAGCCAATGTCTGTGATCATTTTTCATTGTATCCCAGAAAAATTTCTTTTTCTGGCGGATGCCGTCAATTGATTTAATCAGGCAGCCGGGGAAGAGATTTGCAAACTTCCAGATAACATTGTTGACTTCCTTATCAAGCAATTCAAAGTCAGCATTGGCCTGGTGCTGTTTAAGAAGAGCACGGCCGTCTTTAAGGTCCTGGCCGGATTTAGATTCGCCGTAAACAATCTCTCCGTCTTCCACATATTTATCTGTGATTATGGTGGGGTTTCTTACCCATTCTCCATCGATTTTAAGGACGGGAACCACCTTGGAGATCATGCCCTTTGCCTTCATCTTATAGGAAGACCACATTTCACAGGATACGCAGTTCCACATGGCATCTTCAGCACTCAGAAACCAGGGAAGGAAATCCGAAGATCCACCGGCAGGAGCGGACCCGTGTTTGGGTCCTGCCTGACCGAAGATGGCAAGGTCGGAAGAAACCGCTATGTCACAGGCAAGGCCTATCTCCTGACCACCGGCAACTCTCATGCCGTTCACCCGGCAGACCACCGGTTTTTTACAGGCAAGGATGGAATCAACCATGTGATTGAAAAGCTCCATGTACTGACCATATTCATCACATCTTTTTGAATAAAATTCAGAATATTCCTTGGTGTTTCCACCGGTGCAAAAAGAATAGGGGCCTACGCCTGTGAATACAACGGCCACAACACTTCTGTCCAGGGAAGCATTCTCAAAACCGGCGATCACGCCCTTTACCATGTCCGTGGTATAGGAGTTGAACTGTTTGGGATTGTTCAGGGTGATCCAGGCAACAAACAATTTTTCCGTCACATTTCCTTCCGGGTCTGTTAAGGGTTTTTTCTCATACATAACGCAGGGTGCTTCTGTTCCCCAATGGGGTTTTCTATGCAATGCATGATCCTTTACTTCGTTATCCCTTGGCATCCACTCAAGACTCATTTTAAATCTCCTTTAATATTTAACAATGTATTTAGTTTCTCATTTGAACGATCTAACCGATATACCCGCCGTCCACTCCAAGAACCTGACCGGTGATATAGCTTGCATCATCGGAGGCCAGGAATACAAATGCAGGGGCAATCTCTTCGGGCTCTGCAAATCTGCCCAGTTGAATTCTGCCTTCATAGATTTTTTTCAGTTTTTCATCGGTCTGGAGTTTATCGGTCATTTCTGTTTTTGTGATTCCGGGACAGATCACGTTTACATTGATTCCGTATCTGCCAAGCTCACGGGAGGCTGATTTTGTAAATCCGATGATGCCCGCCTTTGCAGATGCGTAG
>PIVS01000601.1 GCA_003353855.1 Desulfobacteraceae bacterium | reverse complement strand
TTTTACCATTATTTTGCCCTGTCCTACCAATTGCGGCGGGCATTTTATTTTATCTCCCATTCCCTGGTGGGAAGCAGTCCCTGCATGCGCACCCTGAAAAAGCACCTCTGGTATAATGTCTTCACCCATAATATTGAACTCTATGATAATTTTTTATGGGACAAGATGGAGGATTTTTCCACCCTGCTTCTAGGGGAGACCGGAACCGGGAAGGGGACAGCAGCCCAGGCCATCGGCCGAAGCGGCTATATCCCCTTTGATACCAAAAGTGGCTGTTTTGCAGAAAGCTTTACCCGGGCATTTTACTCCCTGAACCTCTCCCAATACCCGGAAACCCTTTTGGAATCAGAGTTATTCGGCCATACCAAAGGTGCATTCACAGGAGCTGTTGAAGATCACCAGGGAGTTTTTGACAGGTGCAGCCCCCACGGTTCCATCCTGCTGGATGAAATCGGAGAGATCCCCAACCATGTACAGATCAAGCTTTTACGGGTTCTCCAGGAAAGACACTTTTCACCTGTGGGTGCCCATACAATGTTGCGGTTTAACGGCCGGGTCATTGCCGCCACCAACCGCCCCAAAGAAGAGGTCATGGAAGGCAAAATTTTCAGGGATGATTTTTATTATCGGCTCTGTTCGGATATCATAGAGGTCCCACCCCTGCGGACCCGGATCAAAGAGTCTCCAGCAGAACTGGATGATCTTTTAAATTTTACTATCCACCGCATGACCGGTATACATTCAAAAAAAATGACCCAACAAGTAAAAAGAATCATTGACCACAGGCTTGGAAAGAATTATCAATGGCCTGGAAATGTCAGGGAACTGGAGCAATGCGTCAGAAGCGTATTGATTAAAAAGGATTACCGTGGCAAAGAAACCAGAGAACCTGCCCTGTCCCTTTCCAAAGCCCTTCAACAGGGAATACAAAAAAAGAGTATTTCCGTACCCGATCTTGTTGCAGGGTATTGCAAACTGCTCTATGACACCCTCGGAGCCTATGAAAAAGTAGCCCGAAAAACAGGGTTGGACAGGCGGACCATTAAAAAATATATAGAGACCCATACAAAAGGAACCAAAGACTGATGCTTTTTTTTTTGCCCTCCCCCCTCAAAGGTTTTTTATCCTTCATCCTGGTCATTGTGAATACCATTTGCTTAACTACACCTCTTATTTTTCTGTCTCTATTTAAATTTCTCCTTCCCTTTTCCCCTGTAATTGTGATCTTGGATAAAATCCTCATCGCCATTGCAACTTTTTGGATCAGCATCAATTCCTTAAACTATAGCCTCTTCTCTAAAATTGACTGGGATATCCGGGGGCTTGAAAAACTTGATAGAAAAGAATGGTATCTGGTCATGTCCAACCATCAGTCCTGGGTGGACATCCTGGTGCTCCAGAAGACATTGAACAAAAAAATTCCCATGCTGAAATTTTTTTTAAAGAAAGAACTCATATGGGTTCCCTTTCTGGGGCTTGCCTGGTGGGCCCTTGATTTTCCCTTCATGAAACGGTATTCAAAACAATTCCTTGCCCAAAACCCCCGCCTGAAGGGTAAAGACCTTGAAAGCACAAGAAAAGCATGTGAAAGATTTAAGCACACACCCATCTCCATTATGAATTTTGTGGAAGGCACACGTTTCACCCCGGAAAAAAAGGATGGACAAAAGTCACCCTTTGTCCATCTGCTTAACCCAAAAGCCGGCGGGGTTGCATTTGTTCTGGGATCCATGGGGGATTATCTTCACAAAATAATTGATGTGACCATCATATATCCGGATAAAACTCCGAATTTCTGGGATTTTCTATCGGGCAGGACAAAAAAAATAATCATTGATTTTGAAGTTTTGGAGATGAACCAGGGAATGAAAGGGGATTATTTTAATGACCCGGAATACAAGGCCGCATTCTGTGAATGGCTCAACAAGATATGGACAAAAAAAGATGAAAGGATAAGCCTGATCGACACCGAATAAACCAGCTCTATCCTGAATGCTTTGTGGAAATATCTGACAGGGATGTGGAAAAACTTGGGACATCTCCAACCACATCGATATTTTCCAAAAAGCAGAGCAGTTGCTGCCAAGAAGAACTGGTGCTCGGTCGCTTACTCGGTCGCTCGTAGGGCCGGGCTAAAAGTAAAGCAGAGCTGGGATCAAACATTGATTCATATCTTGCATTTTTTTAGAATTCTGTGTCACACGTTCGATCTCCAGGCATGTCACGGGGCCAGCGAAAGTAAAAGTCAGGTCGGATAATGGGCCCTTAAAATGCCACGTCGGAGGCGTTGGCTTTTGCTGGAGGGGCATTCCTTGAACCATCATTTCCATCTGTAAAATAATCCTTATCAAATCCTGAGTTCTTCATCTATATGCATTTCCCAAAATGTCACTTAACAATATATCAACAGTTCGTTATTTTAAATTACGCCTTAATCTAAAATAAAATATGAACAGAGACCTGCAAGGCCACTATATAACGATCTCGACGCTTGAAGAAAAGGCTCGAGCCTTTGTTCCGGCTCTGTTACCACTGGCATCTCCCATTGAATGGTCGTCCCAACTTAGAGAAAAATTTGACCAGGCCTTGCTGGCCCTCGGCCGTCTTGACAGTATCTCAGTGTTGCTTCCGGATACATCGCGTTTCCTTTATATGTATGTGTGCAAGGAAGCGGTTAGATAGAAGACGCTTTTTGTTAATAGAAGTATGAAATAGATTCCAAAAGCTGAAATATGTGTCCGATCCAGATCGGGTCAGAATATTCTTGAAATAAAATATGGTATTAAAATGAGGTGATGGAAATGATCTTAATTTTGTTTAAAAAGATCGAAAATTATCAAATAATTGCTGATTTTGAGCATAGTTCAACGGTAATTCCACAAATCAATTTTTAAAATATA
>PIVS01000118.1 GCA_003353855.1 Desulfobacteraceae bacterium | reverse complement strand
AGGACCACAACATGTTGTGGTCCTTCTGGGACGGAGGCATATTTTTCATATTTTTCAGAGTTATAAAAAGTTTTTAGCTGTTTCTTGACAAAAGGCAAAAAAGCATTTACTTATCCTTTGGTACTGGAGCTGGGCAGAAACCCGGCACGTCTGGCAGACGACTCTTGAAGTTGACGGCGTTACCATCAGCTATGCATGGGAAGCAAATGTCGATGATCTGACTGATGACGAAATGTGGGAGCTTGCCGGTGTAACTGATATGAACACTATAGAGACTGCACAGGTTGGCGGTTATCAGGTAACGGGTGTAGATGACACTCAGACCAGCGCAGGTTGTTCAGACTGTAGCAGCGGCACAGATATTCTGTTGCATCAGAATGTGTCGTTTGCCGGAAGCGATCCGACGATTTTACGTATGTGGGAAGAATCAGACGGCTCCTGCTATGTAGTTAACAATGAAGACCAGTCTCTTGATTCTGAAACAACCCATTCAGGTGAATCAGTAGATATTGTTGCCTTCAAAAACAACCTGTTTTCAGGAGGTGAAGCAAATAAAGTCGATAACATCAACCATGAGTTGACAACTGTGGATCTGAAATTCAGCTATACCAACCCTGTCGTGTTTGCATCAGTCATAGGTGTTGCCGGTTCTGATCCGGTTGTGACTGAGGTTTCCAATATTACATCAAACAGCTTCGATGTACGTGTCGCTGAATTTGAGTGGGACGATGGTGAACATACCTATGCTGAAATAATTCATTACGTAGTGATGGAAGCCGGAACCTATACCATCGCAAACGGTGTGACAATCAAAGTGGGAGCCGTAATTCTTGAAACTGAATTTGACGGATCTCCGAACTTTGAAACGATTGACGTCGGTTTGCAGAACTATCTTCTGGTAAGTCAGATCCAGGGAGCCGATTCCGGAGCTGTTATGGATACCCGGATTAACAAACAGAATGAAAGCGGTAGTTTCGACATCAGTCTGATGGTTCAGGAAGGTGACATGGACAGTGGTGAAACCATTAATGCAGTTGTCGGTTATATGGCAGTTGGTACCGAACCGGTTATATCAAAAAAGATTGCACTTAAAGGCGCCCATGGAAAATACCTGACAGCTGCAGGCAATGGCGGTGATGCTAAAACAGCCAATTGTAATGCTTCGGCTATCGGAGATTATGAGACTATTGTCCTGACAGGCGACAGCGCAGAACAGGGCTGTATAGTCAATGGGGATACAGTATGGCTCCAGACAACGAGTGGATACTACTACAGTGCGCAACTTGTCAGCAGTGGTGCCGGGCTGGATGTGGACAGAACATATTTGGGCTCATATGAAAAATTTGAGCTGATCAATCATACTGATACCAGCGGATGTCTGCAAAACGGCGATGTTATCTCCTTATACAGTCAAAGGCTCGGCAGATATGTAGTCGCTGAAAGTAATGGCGCGGCAAATGCCAACCGAACGGCAATAGGGAGTTGGGAGAAATTTACTGTTTCTATCCTGGAAGAAAACGATATCAACATTGCTCTTGGAAAAGAGACTGTACAGTCTTCAACTGGCTGGAGTGGAGTTTCATCCCGTGCTGTGGATGGAAATACCGATGGCAATTACTCCGGCGGAAACTCCATAACCCATACACAAGCAGAGCAGAATGCATGGTGGCAGGTTGATTTGGGTGTAAGTTCAAAAATTTCTGAAATTGTCATTAATAACAGAACTGACTGTTGCCCAACTCGTCTCAGCGACTTTTACGTTTTAATTTCTAAATCCTCGATGCATGACCGAAGTCTAAGTGATCTTTTGTCTGACTCTTCAGTGGAATCCACCTTCTATAGTGGTTCTGTTGACATAGTAGCCAATCTTCCTGTTTCAGCAATTGGCCGGTTTGTTAAAGTTCAACTAAACGGGAATAATTACCTTTCTCTTGCTGAAGTACAGGTTATGAAATGAATGTGAAGTTATTTTTGAGCGGCGACTTAGAGTAAAGTGGCACTGTGGTATTCCCGATATGAGGACAGGGTGCCACAGAAATTGCTGCACGCAGTAATAGTGAGTTATCGGAGCCTCTGAAACGTATCGTAGTGTTACACTATGGTAGCAGAGGCTCCGTATCCTCACGTCAATTAAAAAATTTAGATTTTAATCGATGGTATGCGAATTAAATAATTTTTGAGAGGATGAGAAAATGAGATCTGTCAGTTTTTTGAAACTGTTTATTATTGTATCTCTGTTTGTTGCAGGTCCCTCCTTTGGCGGTGATCATTGGCCCGATAATCTTAAGAATGATATGGAGAATGCTGCGATTGCAATTGCTGACAACTGGACGGATGATCGTGATCCCACGAAGCAGGACTGGTCATGGGGAGAAGGTGTTCTGGCATATGGTTTAATTAAAACTGCAGACTGGAGCGGACGTTCTGACTTTTTTAACTGGGTTGATGATTACCTGATTCATCACCAGAACGAAGATCCTGACATTGTCTGGAGTGATCATTGCAGTCCGGCAATTTCTGCCTTTTATATCAGCGCAAACATGAGCCCGGGAAACGGGGTTTATCCCATTGCAGAAAAAGTTGTCAATTATATTATGACCGCTCCCCGAACAGAGAGCCAGAACCTTCTGATACACCTGGGTGAACGGGCCGATGTTTTCCCGTATAATGTTCCGGGGTAGCCGGATGCCTGGGTCGATTCTCTTTTTCACATTACAGCAACCCTTGCTCAATACAGTCAGCTGACAGACAATACCTTGTATATTGAAGAGGCCATTTATCAGGTTGACCGTTTCATCACCAACCTTCAGGACCCGGAGACCGGTCTTGTTGCTCATGCGTACTTCGATTACCCTGAGAACAGGGAGGTTCCGGCATTCTCAAATGATGAGTTCTGGGCCAGGGGAAATGGTTGGGCACTGGTCAGTCTCGTAGAACTGCTCTCTTTTATGGATGAAACCCATCCTTCCCGGGCCGCTCTTTTAAGCATGACAGTCCGGCTTGAAGAAGCACTCAGGAATAATCAGGGAAGTGATGGACGCTACCACACACTTGTTACCAAAAGCAGCACCTATTATGAAACAGCAGGAACAGCGCTTATCCTGTATGCCATGGCAAAAGGATATGAACTCGGTATTTTTCCGGAATCGACAAGAAATGCAGTTATTGAGGGCGCTGAAAGCCTTCTGGATAATACAATAAAATGGAACTGGCGGAAAACCCAGGCTGTTGTCAAATACACCAGTATCGGCACAAACCCCACTCCGGGACTATACAGGTTTGTTCCGCGACAGTCTCAGGTCAGTTACGGGAACGGTGCCTGGCTGATGCTTGCTGCGGAAATTGTTGATTGAAGAAAGGGACGATGAAAAACGCGCAACATAATTATAAGTAGTTCCTCTCCGTGACCTTGTGTTGTAAAAAAGCCTTTTTAAAAACCGGCCGCCGGAGGCAATAAGCAAATATAATTTATATTGTTATCAGCGTTTCATTATCTTTGAGTAGCTTTGTTAAAGGTTCTCCCCAGTAGATCACTTCAATATTTTGATCTGTCAGACTGTCGGTTACGCCAAGCTGGTCAGCACAGGCTTTGCAGGCTGTCATATGGACGCCTGCTTCTTTTGCCTCTTTAATTAGTTTCTGAACAGCTTTATTCTCACTTGCCAGTTTGACCGGGGCACCCCAGAGAATGATTGTTACATTTTCCCACCACTGCTGGAGTTTTGAATTGATGCCATACATAAATACCATTTTTTCAGCAGTAATCTCGTTATCATTTGTCCACAATATATAAAGATCTGATTTTTCATCCATTTTTTCTCCCTGATATATTTGTTTTTCTGCTCTTACAGACCGTATGAGAATGTTAAACTGATATAGCTGTCCTCCTTTATACCATACAATGGGTTTTCTTTATAAACATTCTGAAGAAAACGTCCCCCTGATTATATTGAAATCCGGCTTTCAAATCGTCTTTTTACTTCAATGGAATAAAAAAAAGGGTCAGGCGCAAACCCAACCTTATCGTATCGATTCATTCCGCCGAACCGGCCCCTACACCGATTGACGTAGAATCACTCAACGGAATCACTTTTTTGAGCCTGTTACCTCGTAATCGGCTGTATAATTTGTGAGAAAATTATGATAAAATGTTTAAATAATAAGAATTCTTTCATTTTAGAGTTTTATCGGTAAAGTCGCCAAATAATTAAATGATGCTCAGATCTAATATTCTCATTTATTAAATAGAACTATAATAATACTTATTGTTTCTTACAGGCGAAAGGTCTTCCATCGTGACTTTTTTTAAACTATTCACTCCCATATCGTATTGGTTGTTAACCGTATTATGGTTATTCATCTTCGTTTTTTATATTAAACGTATTGTGAAACGAAAATTAGAAAGTCAACTCTTTGTCACTTTATTGATAATACTATCGATTGACGCGTTCAGAACGTTGGTCGAAAGTATATATTTTGGCGCCTGGTATACTGCATTAGTGGGGTTTATCCCTAAATCAATTCATACTTTTTTAATCCGTCCGGAAAATGTATTTATTCCCAAGATGATAAATATAATCGCAGCCATTTTAATTATTTTTATTGTTTTAAGGCGCTGGATACCGGAAGAAGAGGCTGAACGTAACAAGGAAAAAAAGCATTTAACAGAGCTTGAAAAGGAAATTTATGAACGTAAGCAGGCCCAGGAATTATTAATGAAAAGTGAAGCACGGCTGATAGAAGCGCAGAGATTAGCTAAAATCGGTCATTATGTACTTGATATCAACTCTGGTTATTGGATCAGTTCCTTTGAATTGGAGGAACTTTTTGGAATAAATAAGGATTTCAAAAGAGATGTCCCAGGCTAGTTACAAATTGTTCATCCTGACTATCGGGAAACAATGTCAGGCTATTTAAAAGATCATGTGTTAACAAGTCATCAGAAATTTGACAAAGAATATAAAATTTTAAACCTGAAAGACCAAAAAGAATACTGGGTACACGGCATAGGGAATCTCAAGTTTGATGCAAATGGCAAGCTGTTGGAAATGTTTGGTACGATCCAGGATATTACGGAACGGAAGGAATTAATCGGGGAGCTTCAGGCAGCACTTGAAAATGTCAAAGTGCTAAGTGGCTTAGTACCAATATGTTCAAGCTGTAAAAATATACGTGATGACAAAGGCTATTGGAATCAAATTGATTCCTATATTGAAGAACATTCTGATGCATCATTCAGCCATGGTATTTGCCCAAAGTGTTCAGACGAATTATACGGCGATCAGAAGTGGTACAAAAAAATGAAAAAGGAAAAGAAAAACGCTTCATCAACCTGAGGATACTCTGAGTAGCTTTCCAGTAGTTCTTTTTTTATTGTTCTTGTAATCATTTCAAACGCATATAGTATGATTGTGTATATTTCAAGTTGAACTTGAAATTTGCACAAAACTTGAGAGGGCTCTTCATATCTCTGTGCCCTTTGAGTTTTGGGTGGTGAAAAAAAAGGGGACAGGCACCGAACATCCTGATAATTAGATCAGGTACTTCTTAACGCCTTGCGTTTATGGTGTTTCCGGCCATTAAGCTAACCGGTACACATTACAAATGTGGAATAGAATCAGTGACTTTATTTATTGCTAAATTAACAGCTTCAATCATAGGTGGTGGTTCAATGGTGTTCAGGGCATTTACTCTTACACCGTTTGCCGTTACTTCCCAGATCGATTTTCCGGTTTTACATTTCAGGATCGAATAGGATATCATTATACGGTTTTCTCCTCTTAAAAAGAACCCATCACCCTCATTTTGTTCTTTATTAATAAGTCGACCCCGCATTATTCCATCAATACCAAGATGTCTTGAAAATTTATGCAATATCAGTTTATCCACGATGCCTTCGGTATTGTATTTATCTAAAAATTCTTCCAATTCACCTTCTAATACATTTTCAACAATCAGCTTCATTGTTTCAGAATGGCTCAGAATATTAATCTCAGGATTTTTTTTCCGGGTTGCTTCAAGCACCATCCTGTCAATCATATTGGCTTCGATATTCGAAAAATCCGGATTTCTATATGATAAAAAAGCAAGTCTTGCAATTTCACCCTTCTGGTATGAAGGATTGACATAAGTATTAATTGACCCGTTTTTTATGGCGCATGAGGTTGTAAACAGACATATCAACAATACGACAATGCCTTTGTTTACTTTTATGCTTTGGGTTAAGGAAAAGGATATGTTCTTGTATAATAAACCTGAAAATAAATGCATAAATGATTCCTGATTAAATCAAACACCCCGAAAGTGTTCATCTATTTGATTTCACCGCTTTATTAAACCAACTTCCTGATAACTACCTAATATCTAAGTTTTCATTTCAAGTAAAGAGATATAATGAGGCAAACAAAGACACATCTTGATCGATTATAAATCGAATAGAGCATGTTCAGGAATATGGAATGAAGCTATTGCATTAGTCCTGCAGGTTTGTTTCAGTAGTAGTATGCGTTTTATCCATCGATAGCGTTCCCCCCAGCCACTGCCCGAGACCAATCCTATAAGTAACGGTGGCTTTGCCAAAATTTTTCATGTATTCTTTTTCTATAAACGGTGGTGCGAAGTAGGCCGGATAATCAATGGTGTCTTCTGTAATTAACTCAGAACCCGTTCGATAGCGTGGCCCCGAATGCTGTGACCCGTTCATTGGTGAAGCTGTATATCTTTTTTTTTGGAATACAGATCTATCCCGTTTAGAAGAATGCTATTTAATTCACCATTCGGCCACCACCACGATCCATAAGGAGCTGAAAATGGTAAAAAAGAAAAAAAGTGGCCGCAAAAAAGCTATTAAATATCTACATGTGTTGCAACCAAATTCTGCAGGGATTGATATCGGTGCCACCGAAATTTATATTGCAGTTCCTGAAGATAGATCAAGCAAACCTGTAAGGAGATTTGATACTTTTACTGATGATTTACATGATGCTGCAAAATGGCTTAAAGAGTGTGATATCGAATCAATTGCCATGGAATCTACAGGGGTATATTGGATTCCAATTTTTCAGATCCTTGATATTTATGGATTTGAAGTGATCCTTGTAAATGCAAGGCATGTTAAAAATGTTCCTGGCAGAAAAACGGATGTAATAGACTGCCAATGGTTGCAATATCTCCATTCAGTGGGGCTTTTGCGTGGATCTTTTCGTCCAGCCCAAGATATCTGTGCTGTTCGGTCTTTGTTAAGACATCGGAATAATTTAGTTAAGGCTGCTTCATCCCATATTCAACACCTTCAAAAATCACTCACACAGATGAATCTGCAAATTCATAATGTAATCAGTGATATTACAGGTGTTACCGGATTGGCTATTATTGATGCTATCCTAGCTGGTGAGCGAAATCCGAAAATTTTAGCAGAACTTCGAGACCCAAGAATAAAGGCTGACAAGAAGACCATTATTAAATCTCTTACCGGTGATTTTCGGTCAGAGCATATTTTTACACTCAAACAAACTTTACAGTCTTATCGTAATTATCGGCAGTTGATTCAAGACTGTGATGGAGAAATTGAAAACCATTTAAATGAATTTGAATCCAGTATAAATTTGGATGACGCTCCACCTATACCGCCAAGCACGCCCAAACGCAAACCCAAAGGCAATGAGCTAAATTTTGATTTAAGAAAACACATGTATAGACTTTTAGGAACTGATTTAACTCAGATTGATGGAATCAGTAGCCTGACAGCCCATGTAATTTTCACTGAGATTGGTCCAGATCTTTCCAAGTTTAAAAACGTAAAACATTTTTGTTCTTGGTTGGGCCTTTGCCCGAACAACAAGATTAGTGGAGGGAAGATTCTTTCATCACATACCCGACCAGGAACAAATAGAGTGGCCCAAGCCCTTCGGATTTCAGCTAATTCACTGTGGAACAGCAAATCTTACCTTGGAAATTATTTTAGACGGATGCGGTCTCGACATGGGGCACCAAAAGCAATCACTGCAACGGCACATAAGCTGGCTCGGGTAGTTTATCATCTTGTAAAAAACCAAAAACTGTTTGATGATACCATCTTTGCAGAACAAGAAATAAATCATCAAAAGCGTTTTGAAAAAAGGATTATTACGCAGGCTAAATCATTGGGCTTTAAGCTGATTCCAGCCTGATGTTTAAATCATGTTACTTAGAAGCCCATTGAGTATTTTTTAAAACATATGTAGGCATTTCTGTAAAAAATAATCCCGAACCGCCGGATTATCTGACGGTTCGGGGTTTTTTATTCAGAAAAGGATTATAGCATTATGGACGAATAAGCGTAAACGTTTGGTTATTACCGATTGACCAGGATGAAGCGCTCAGGCCGGCACCACCGCCGAAATCGGCTCGTAAATATCTTCCGTTATCTGCCTCAAGGGCAATTTTGTTATTACCCAAATTTACAATTTCAAACTGTTCGCCGCTGTCTATGTTTTGATTATTTGCCTTTAAGGTGCCGAATAGATAAGAGTCCAGCCCGACATAATTGCCATCCCTTGCAAGGATTGCTATTTTTCCATTATCAAGACCCACAAAACGAAAGCTTTCCCAGGTACCGATCTGGTCGGAGCCTGCTGAAATAAAACTGCCTCCACCACTCATGGCACGAACAAAATTACCGTTGTCCGTTTCAAGGTGAATCACATCGCCAATATATGGAAACAGAGTTCGGTCAGGATTTTCTTCGCCGGGATAAATAAACATACCTCTGGCTGCATAATGATCAGACAGGTCCCAGTCTCCCCACAATTCAGTGATCAGGCTGCGGGGTGCAAAAATCTCCTGAAATGCTGATACGGGCTGTAGATTATCTAATCCGATTAAGGTGTAATCCAGATATTCCATTAATGGTTTTTCAGCCCAGGTATTTGTATCTGAATCAAAAGAAAAATTGTGACCGATATTTTCAAGCTCAAGGCCATCTAAAGTCTCTTCCATATAATCACGGTCTTCAGGAAGCCCGATCTTGTTTACGTTAAAATCACCAGCCATTATTACAGGTTCATCTGCAGGAAGATTAAGACTGCGAATATAATCTCCCATTTCATCAAGCTGAGCCAGACGAGCGTTGCGGTTAGCATCGTCGTCTGATGACTGAGTGTGAGTTGCAAACAAATGATAGACATTACCCTGCTTGTTTATGCGGGCGTAAATCACACCACGGGTTGCAGCGCACTGGATACCGTCACAAGCTGTATAGACATGGCTGTCTTCAATTTCAAAAGGCCAGCGTGACAGAATACGGGTGCCCGATTCCATGAGTTTGCCTGCCTTAAAGATCTCACCACTCTGGTAAGGGTACTCACTGCGAAGTTTGGCAAGAAGTTCTTTGCTGGGCACAAGATCAAAAACCTCTGTAAGAACCAGAGCGTCATAGTCAGCCATCACAGCTGGCATTTCATCCAGACGGGTATCGACTTTTTTGGAGCCGTAAATCGTCGTTGACCAGATATTGTAACTCAGAACATTAAAACTGTTGGCCCCACCCGGTTCTGGTTTAATATCGGTTTTTTGCAGAACGTAAGTTAAACTGCCGCCTTTATCGAGATCCGTTCCGTTAAATGCAAGTGTATAAGCTTCTCCTGCAAGCGTGGTCGAATGTCGCTGGATTTCACTGCTGTTCTGAAGCGGAATATAAAGGTCTTCTGTGACAGCGCCAAATGACAGGCCGGTATCACTTGTCTGTTGCTCAAGACTCACCTGATAATCTTCGTTGTTAAGAAGAATATTCAAATCGGTTGTTGTGCCTGCCATGCGTTTGATACTGGCCAGACTACGCGTGGCCAGAGGAGGTACAAAGGAGACAAGCTGATTTACCTGTGCATTGCCTGACAAAGAGACCTGCATGGTATAAAGAGAGCTGTTTGTAAAAACAATCTCAGTGTCTAGTTCTGTTTCGTTGCATGCATTTGTTGGTATTGAAGCCAACAGAATAACGCAAAAAATAGCAATGTGCGTACTTATCCTAAATAAATATCTCAATTCCGTCTTCCTCCTTATAAATTTTAAGTAAAATATTTTTTTGTAGGTTTTTTACATCAGGTTAAAACCCGGGTCAAGAAAAAGTTGATGGCGTCGTAAAAAGAGCCATCCACTTCGCTTTAGTGCTTGACCAGACTTTTGACGTACCATATGTACGACTTCAAGCTTGGCCAAACACTAAATCTTATCTATGGGACCTTTTCCTTAGCCATCCTAATACTTTTTACGAGATCATCAAAGTTCAAACGGAGATCTTACCATTTCATGTTGGGAGGGAAATTAAAGGATTATTTGAAGTAAGGGTGCTCCCTTACACCGATCAGTTCCGTTGTACTCAGTCTACGCACGAAAAAGTATGTTTTGGTCCCGGTTATTGTGATACCTCATTGGAGAATTCCCAATATCTAAATAATTTATAATTTTGTTTATTAATTTACCGTGTTCTAAAAATGACGGCAAGTCATACGGATGGGGTTTAAATAGAGGTATTAAGACGATATTGCAGAAATTTCGGCAAACTTCAGGAACTTTTGTTCTTGAAATTTTAAGTTCGATACTTTAATGAGAATCTGTAAAATCTATTGTTTAACATTATTTAACCAGAACAGTGAGGATAACATGACCGTAATGAAACGAGTTGCACTATTGTGCGTGATATTATCAGTTGCCGTTGTTTCTGCCCAGGCTGGAACACTTGAAGATGTGAAGAAAAAGGGTATTCTAACCTGCGGTATCAGTGAAGGTGTCCCGGGGTTTTCCATTCCGGATTCAACAGGGAAATGGGTCGGGTTTGATGTGGATATGGCCCGTGCTGTTGCTGCAGCTGTTTTAAACGATGCCTCCAAAGTTAAATATGTTCCCCTTGCATCAAAGCAGAAAATTGTTGCTGTCTCTTCCGGTCAGGTTGATCTGACATCCCGAACAACAACCTGGACCCTTAAACGTGACGGAAAGCAGGGCGTAGATTTTACACGTATTGTTTTTTATGACGGTCAGGGTTTTATGATTTCAAAAAAAGCTGGCGTTAAATCTGCAAAAGAACTGGACGGTGCATCGGTCTGCGTAACTGCAGGAACAACAACAGAGTTGAATCTGACTGACTTTGCCCGTGCAAATGGCATTAAGGTTGAAGCAGTTGTCTTTGACGGTAAAAAAGAAGCATTGAATGCCTATGCAACAGGACGCTGTGACTGCTTTACAACTGACATCAGCCAGCTGGCATCTTTAAGATCAACGATTAAAAATGCCATTCTTTTTCTTGACATTCAACATGAGTTTGGTAGTTTTGATAAGTACATTTGGCAATTTACCGGAGGTACTACCATAGTAAATAGCTGGACTAAACTTGATGAAATTCCTGTTAGTACTATAGAGTCTGATGCCATGAGTGAAGATTTGAAAAAACGAGGATTTAAATTCGTAGGTACAACAATATGTTATGCTTTTATGCAAGCTGCCGGCATGGTTAATGATCATCTTGTTGATTGTTATAGATATAAGGAAGTTGGAAGTGAGTGAATGAACTAATAAGCAACTGTGTATAGAGTTTAAGAATATTGGTTATAAATTTTCAGACATTTTGAAATGGATCGAATTATAGTAGTCTTCTATATTTGTAAAAAGAAAATCATAGTTAAATACCATAATTGCAATTGAAATTAGAAAGTGAGATAATGGATTATAATAGTCTATTGAAAACATTTATTCTTTCAGTTATATGTGCCATAGGCTCTTTTCTTCTTATTTTCTTCTACTCAAATTATTCTTCATTATTTTTTGCGTACGATTTTGATATACCTGCATCTTTTAACCTTGAGGGGATAAAGTTTTCTCCAGCAACAGATCACAATAGCTGGTCGCGTGATGCATTGGTTACAATACTGTTATCAAAACCTATTTCAGCTCTTCTTGGTGGAATTATTTTCTTGATAGTATTAATGTTAGGAACAAGAAAACCTATTTCTATTATTCTATTGTTATTTTGGTTGAATGTATTTGCATTTAATTCTGCATTTGGTGTGTTAATTGATGATGCCATAGCCGGAGCAGGTACTTATGAAGTTGCTCTCGCAAT
>PIVS01000117.1 GCA_003353855.1 Desulfobacteraceae bacterium | reverse complement strand
TTCAAAAAGTTTGGAAAGAAAAAAAGCTTAAGGATCACAAACATCACAAAAAGCTTTATCAGGATGATTTTCCAGAGTTTTTTTCCCAGAGTCATCCCCTTAAACCCATCGCGATAAAACCTATAGATATTATCAACAATGGTTATTGGATTATTTTTTCCCATTTTTTTTTTACCCTGTTCCCCTGGTCATCCCCAGGGCTTTCCATTGAGCAACTCACCTAAGCAAGTGAATAATAGCATCGTTTTGGGGAAATGACCTGGCCTTTTTCCTTCAGGGATTTAATGACCTTTGAGACCTCTTTGCTCTCGATGTTCAAAACTTTTGCTATGTCACCGGGGCGAACCGGTTTGTCAGCCGCTTTCATTGCGCTCAATACCTTTTTTTCCATTGTATACTCCTTTTCAGATACAGTGTTTAAATTTTCTGGATTCCAATTTCTGGATTCCAATTTCTGGATTCTAAAAAGCAATTAGTATGCCATATCTGAAAAGGGCTGCTGTAAGAAAATTAAGATCGCTTGAAAATAAAACAGCATAAACAATTCATTCGGCCTTTTCAAGGGGTTTTTACCCGTTTGGGTAAAAAAAGGAGAAACCGATACAAAAGGCTGGATCAGGGTATGGGCTGTCTCCTTTGTATCGCTGGTGCAATGTTCTGGGACGGTTTTGTCCCAGAACAGATGAAACAGATGTGTGCTAGATGTCTTTACTTATTCGTCTTTTTCTTTTTGAAAAACACGTTCAAACCGGGTCAGGGCATCATCAATAATCTCATTTGTGTCTGCCGCACTGGTATATAAAAAAGGCCTGGGCCCCGTCCATGCCAAGCCCAAATACAGGTTTTACCGTCGGATGACCCCGGGAAGCACGAGCGCTAAGGTTCTTTCCGTGCTTATTTTTTCTGGATAATTACCAGCGCTATATAGGGTGTTAAATTAAAAATCAGCCAGGCAATTTTGAACAATCCAAGGATGGAGTAAAAGACAAGGTTGTAGGATTCCTGGGTGATATGAAATAATTTGCTCTGCACACTGTATACCAAGTCCGGAGCCAGTATGCACATGGTAATACTCAGGGTCAAAAGGATTCCGTTTATAATTGTGCACCAGCAAAAAAAATGTTTTAATTTCTGAATATCCATGATCTTCCTCCTTTAAGTTTTAAGGGAGTTGAGAATAGGTTTAACCCAGCTCTTATATTTTCATATTATAGCAGATTCAAAAAAAAAATACTGTGGTATAAGTCCTTCGTCAGTGTGATTTGTCTTGGGTTTTTTCTGTTTTTAGTCGATTCCAAGATGATCAATGCCCAAGGGCAGTCTGATCTTCAGCATTACTATTTGTGGTCGGATGCAATCTTGTTTGGGCTTGGGCTTTTTTTTTACCTATTGTTCGTGGGAACACAAAAATACCAGGAAGAAAAGCAATCAGTTCAACAATTTGTTCTCCTTTTGTTCTCCTTTGTTCTGCTCTCCTGGTGCGGGGCTGTCAGTGCCGTGGAATATTTTACACACAACTCGGTGTCAACCCTGATTATGGGGGCACTCATCCTGGCAGGCGGAATATATTTGAGAGGAATGGTTGTCTTCCTGGTCTATGGGACAAGTCTTCTCTCCTTTATTATCTGCAAAAATAACCTGACCTCTGCGCCGCTTAATTTTTTTACCGAGCATATCAACCTGATGGGCCTTACTCTAGAATATTTGAACCTTTTTATACAAAAAAGGTGATGGGAAGAAGTGGAACCGGATTGGGAATGGCTGTGGTATGGCGAACCATAAATGATCACAAAGGATATATAGATGTTCAAAGTACGCCAGGCCACGGAACAACATTTGTACTTTATTTTCCCATAACCAGAGAAGAAATCAGTCAACAAAAAACAACCTTGCCTTTGGAAGACTACACGGGAAATGGCGAGTTAATTCTGGTTGTAGATGATGCAGAGGGACAGCGTAAAATTGCATCTTCCCTGTTAAAAAAGCTGAACTATTCTGTAACATCTGCGGCAAGTGGAGAACAGGCTGTTGATTACATGAAAGAAAATCGTGCAGATCTTATGATTTTAGATATGATAATGGACCCTGGCATTGACGGGTGCGAGACATATAAACAAATTCTTGACTTATATCCTGGACAAAAGGCCATTATTACCAGCGGCTTTTCCGAGACCGACAGGGTTAGGCAAACTCAAAATCTTGGTGCAGGTGAGTATATAAGAAAGCCATATACCATTGAGAAAATTGGATCTGCAGTAAAAAAGGAATTGACCAAATAAGGAGTGTTATATAGCATGGAAATCAAAATAGGTCTGGAGGTTATTTAAAAAATCAGTCTTGAGCAAACGGCAAGGCTAATAAAAAGAGAGACTCAAATCTGTGTATTGGCATTTGCCGGGGATATGACCCAAACCTAAGGATGTTACTTTATTTATCAATAGAGTAATAGAGAAATGGGGTGCCGTCCACATACTTGTAAACAACGTCGGGCAGACGACCAGGCGCTGTCTTGACGCTTTATCTCCCAATGAGTTGCAGCATACATATGTCGTAAAATCCGTCCTCCTAAGTTTTTCAAAAACCCTGTCAAGGGAGTTGGCCTTTTTATGCTCTCAACGGGCAAGCCAAGCTTTTTATGCGCTGGCAAACAACCACCAGCGCTTTTCAACCGGCTCATTGGGTTCCAGGCAAATGCATCTTCCCTGGATCATTGTGACCTTGACGGGGCAGACCAACTGGTACAAGAAGATGTATCTGACTGGGGGGATGAGATGCTAACGCCAAATAGATTCCATGGGGTGAAAATACTGGGTGGTTGCTGCGGCACCTCTGTTGAGCATTTGGGATATATTGCTGGTAATTAAAGGGAGAATCAAATGGGAAAAAATAACAGGGTTACCGGGGATTGGATTAAAGGTATAATTGAAGATTTTATCGTTTCATCACCGCTTAATACCATGGAAAAAAAAACCGGAGAGTCTGCATGGGACTCTTCTCTGGTGGGTTTTTCTTCCGGGGCAGACCAAATTTGGCAGCAATATAAAGAATATGTAGGTGCCTTTCATTGGACCCCCTGGGAAGTCTTTAATCAGCATTGTCCCGATGAAAACGTGAGTGCCGATCAACTGACAGTGATTTCCTGGATTCTGCCCCAGCGCAAATTGGTTCGAAAAACCAATGCCAGGGCCAAAAAATATCCTTCGGAAGAATGGGCGCGAATAAGAGTGTATGGTGAAAATTTTAATATTGCCCTGCGGGATCATCTGGTAAAAAAACTTGTGGAATCGGGACATACGGCAATCGCACCCATGCTCACGCCCAATTGGACCATTGTAAAATCTGAACGGTTTTCCTATGCATCTTCCTGGTCTGAACGCCATGCAGCCCACGCGGCGGGCCTGGGAACATTTGGCCTGTGCGATGGGCTAATCACTTCCAAGGGCAAAGCCATGCGAACCGGTTCAATTGTCGCAAAAATATCTATTAAATCAACCCCGCGACCCTATGCAAATCATCAGGCCTATTGTCTCTATTATGCCGATGGGACCTGTGGGAAATGTATTGACCGCTGCCCGGTCCGGGCCATCACCGAAGAGGGCCATAACAAGGAAAAATGCAGGCAGCACCTGGCCAAATCCAGAGAATATGTAAAGGAAGCCTACCAATTTGAAGGCCATGGATGTGGGTTGTGTCAAGTTGGGGTACCCTGTGAGGCAGGCATACCGGTGCGGTCTGCCCGGGAAGCGTTGGAGAAAGGAGAGCTGCCCCCGCCTCCGCCGCCCCTGGCCTGATGTGTTAGGCCAGGGGGCCAGGGATCTCACAGGGCAATTTTATAAATATTGAACTAACAAAAAAAGTATTAAAGCCATAAGCGAATCTGCTCTGTTTGTTCCTGTTATTGTATCACCATGGTTCGCTAAAACTAAATTGTAACCTTTTTTTGCTTTATTACGATATCTTAATGTAATCCTATAATCGTTAAGATACTAAAAAATTCGTAATAAATTATTGCGACTGTGCGACATGATTAACCAACCAAGCCCAATAGGAGGACCAATGATTTGTTCAATTTTATTAGTAGATGACTCAAAGTTCATAAGAAAGATGATCAAAAAAGCTTTGAATGAGTTGCTGGAAAAAAAAATGTTCTTTTACTGAAGCCGGAAATGGAAGAGAAGCATTAAATCTTTGTCGGAAAAACACTTTTGACTTGATGTTTTTAGACCTTACAATGCCTGAAATGACAGGATACGAATTTCTTGAGGCCCTTATGGAAGAAGGGATCAAAAGTAATATCATGCCCGGGGTTGCCGAAAATAAGTTTAACATTTTTGAGGATGCTTGGATCCTCTTTATATTCGGCGATTTCAGGAGGGGGCGGGGCTTTTTCCGCAGGAAAACAAGCATGATGACGGCCCCTGTACCTGAGATCAGGCCATAGGTCATCAACATGGAAGATAGATCATACACTCCAACCATGTCTGTTTGAATAATCAATGGAGTGCAGATCAATACAATGATAATTCCTATAAATTGCGCCAGGGTGGAAATCCCAACTGCAAGGCCTCTTTCCAGAAGAGGAAACCATTGGACTGCTACTTTTGTTGCGGCATTTATAATAAAGGGCTGGGCAACGGCAAGCCCTGTCTGGGCGATGACCACAAGGGTATAATCACTGGGGTAAAACCCTTTCATGAGGCCGAAAATTTCCGTCAGAACGGCACCGATTTCCAGGCCCATTCGGATCCCGAATCGGTCAATAAAATAGGAGGCCGGAATACAGACCAGAAGAAAAATTATCATGAAGATCAGGGAAAGAAAATCAATCTGGAGGGCAGAAACATTGTAAAAGAGTCTGGCCTCCCGTGCAACAGATGCAAAGGTAAGCCATTGTGTATGGATAATAGCGCAAATCAGGTTTTTTTCGTAAATACCCCATGTTTTTTGAAAATATTAAATCACCCACTCAATTTCTTAAAATCCTAAATGACATCATTCATGTCGAGCAAAAAAAAATTTTTGAAGATGCGGACCTGCCAACGGTAAAGGTGAAACAAATAAATGAAAATCAGATCACCCTCTATTATTATTCTGAAAGAAAATTATGTAAATTATTGGAAGGCTTACTGGAAGGAATGGGGTTTCACTTTAAACAAAAGGTATCATATGTCCATAGGTCATGTATGAAAAATGGTGAGGATCAATGTGTCTACGAAGTTAAATTTTTATAAAAGAGAATTATTTTATGGATGAGATTGATATCCTTAAAGCAAAACTTCATCGTGAACAAAAAGCCAGATTTATGCTTGAAGAATTTTTAGAAAAACACACACGACAGCTTTACCTTGCAAAACAGAAAGCCGAGACGGCATCAAAGGCCAAGTCCCAATTTATAGCGAACATGAGTCACGAAATTCGCACTCCCATAAATGGTATCGTCGGTATGACAAGTCTTTTATTAGAGACTCCCTTAACCGAGGAACAGCAGGGATTTGTTAAAATCGTACAAGCCAGCAGCGATTCTCTTTCAGATATGCTCAAAAAATGGATAGCGGCGGATAAATATGATTCAGGAAAATAAAAGGAGTCCGGGGCAGAAGTTCTGCCCCGGGGGTGTAATAGCTGATTCTAGCTAATTTTTTTTAGTGGCCTTGTTTTCCCAGTCCTGGATCTGGGTGGTTTCATAAATTTCCTCCCACCCCGATATCATACCGGCAATATGGCTGAAAAGCGAATGGCCTGTGGTGGTCATGTACACGTGGATGATCAGAAAATTTACCAGGAGAAATGCCATGAGGGTGTGAACCACCGCCAGGATCGACAGGGAAATGCTTCCGGGCATAAAATTATACAGATAGTAAACAAGACCGGTTGCCATTTGCACGGGGAGGAGCATGGCGGAAATGCCCAGGTATGTCAGGCGCTGCAGGGGATTGTGCTTGGCCCCCACCGATTTTTGAACCGGATGTTCATGACCCTTGAAAATGCCGAAGGCATAGTAGAGGATCACATCAAACAGCTTTTTGGTTGTGGGGATATATTGTTTCCATTCCCCTGTGGTCAAGAGCCAGAACACAAAGAAGGCAAAGAGGACAAGCCAGGAAAGCCCCACAAAATTGTGGACATCCACGGCTGTCTGAAAACCCATGAGCTTGAAGGTTCCATGTACCTCAAAACCGGTTATCATGAGTACAATTATCATCAATGCCTGCAGCCAGTGCCAGAGGCGCTCAAACCGTGTATACAGATAGACTTTTTTTATTGTTTTAACCACCATATCCTAATTCTCCTTTCCGTTCCGGGTGAAAAACCGGCCAAGACCGTGGAGCAGTACCCCTGCAAGGGCGCCCAACACGGCAATCATCCCTATGCTGTCGATGAAGTTGGACCTGTCACGTCCGGGCAGATAAATCCCGGTGATGTTAGCCAATCGGGATTTTTCCCGGATATGACATTCGTTGCAATTTAGGGCATTTTCCCGGGGTGCCACCATATGGGTGATGATAAAGGCGTAGGTGGTCTCCACATAATCAAATTCACCGGAATAGGGTACATTCAGTGTTTTATTCCCACGGGTAATGGCATCGTTCATGTCAAAGGTGCTCCAGAACCCCTTGGGACCTGACAGAATCGGGGCCACAATCTGTTTGCTGATCTTGTCATAGGGCTGTTTTCCCCTATGGATTTTAAAGGGATGGATCCTGGAATCCGGATCATCCTTATCCCCTACAGGATGGCTGACCTTGACAATGGACTGGGGATCTATCTCATCTTTTATCCCTGTATTGGTAAAGCCTCCATTATACCAGAAATATTCAGGCTGTACATTTTTTGCCCATTTAAATTCCCCTTTAATGGACTTATAGGTGGGCTTGCCAAATTCTCCTTTTACCACATAGGGTTTGCCCTCTTTGAGATCCCCTGCCTTGGACCAGTCCCAGGACATCTTGGTGGGGTTGACCCTGGCAAATTCAGGAATATGACAGGATTGGCAGGCAACTTTGTCTGTGTGATCGTTCATTTTAGAGGCAGTTTTATGGGGCAGGTTGCTGTGGCAGGATTCACAGGTAATTTTTGTGGCCATGTCATCTTCTATCAGGCTTGTGCGTTCTGCTGCCGCCGGCCGGGTATAGAGACGTCCTGCAATATTATGCTTTACCGTTGTATGACACCGGGTACAGGTAAAGTCTGCGCCTTCGGCTGCCATGTGAACATCCAGCATCTTGTTGGGCTGTGCCATGGAGGTATCCAGGTCACCATGTTTGACGCCGTCACCGCCGCCGCCTTTAAAATGGCACTCCCCGCAGTTTTCCCGCTGGGGCATGACAATCTTGCCTACGGCATTTTTGACCCCTGTCTGAATTTCTTCTACAATTTCAAGGGTATCTGGATCATCTTCCCCTTCAAAAGCAGCCAGATCTTCAAAGGCCTCCTTATAATTAAATTTTTCAGCTCCATGGCAGTTCAGGCAGTTTACCTCACCCTCGGTTCCTTTCCACCCCGCATGGCAGCCAAGACATCCCTTGTCTTCCATTCCATTGCCGGAAATACAGAAGTTGTTAATGGCATGGCCGGCCTTGCCGTTCATGATCCCTTCTTTTTCCGATGGTACTTTCCAGGTCCAGTGGATGGTTTTTTCAAACTGCATGGACGCATCTGTGTGGCAGGAGAGGCAGGCCTGGGTAACCTCGTCTCCGGATTTAAAATCTTGTTTCAAAATTTCTATTTTTGAATGATCAGTGGTGGTCCAGCGTTTGTTTGCCCGTACTGCCTGCTTGGCCAGTTTGATTCCCAGAGCCTCGTCATTGACTGAAACCTGTTGGGCGGCAAAGGCCGGGGATAGGATCCAGGCTGCAAATATCAAGATCATTATTGTTCCGAGCATCTTTTGGCCGTGGCCGGCTTTTATTTTTCCCATAAAACCTCCAGATCGATTAAGCATAATCCGGGGTCGGCATCGGCCAACCCCGGATGGGGAATTATTTACAGGTAGCAGGGGTGGGAGAGTCTGCTGCAAAATTGTAAAAATAGGAATAAATATCCAGGGCGTCCTTGTCGCTTAGTCCAGCCCATTCCTGGGCGCAACCGAATTCACTAAAATTTTTTTCCTCAAAAATGGACTTCCATTCGGTCTGTTTTTTATCAGCCGGGCTGACTTTTGGAGTGGCAGAATCCACATCCCCTCTTTTAAAACAGGATTTTACCACTTTTCGATAGGTGTATTTGCCTTTTCTCTTGTTGCCGTTGGGGTCTTCCGATGCAAAGGCTGCAGTTAAAGATCCAATTGTGAACAGTGCAAGGATACTTGCGATCATTATTTTTTTAAGCATTATTTTTCTCCTTTTAAGGGTGTTGACCATTAGTTGTTTTTGAGTTCAAAGGACCCGTCTTTTTTATAATCAATTTCGGCTTCCACATAATAGGTATTCAGGGCAGGTCTGACATCCTTTACCATGTAGTATGCTTCACCGCTTCTGGCACCGGTTGAGCAGACGAATATCACGGGTTTATTTGATGGAAGCGTGTTGATTTTTGGTTCCAGTTCTTCAACGGGAATGCTTACAGCTGTTTTAAAATGGCCCTTGGTAAATTCATCTGCATCACGGACATCAATCAGGGTAATGGCTTCAGGGGTGTCTTTAATTATTTTTTTAAAGCGTTTCAGGTCGATGGAGCCCTCAATTTCACCGGCTTTTACAGCAACAGAGGCGTTGGCAACTCCAAATTGTTTTTTCCAGGCAGGATAACCTTTTTCAAATACAGCAACCTTTTTATAGCCCATGACAATGGCCTTGGCAGCAGATTTATGGCTCAGTTTGCATTTCAGGCCGCCGCAATAAAAAATGATGGGGGTGGAAAGTTCCCTGGGCAGTTTTCCCTTTAAGGTATCAAATTGGGAATATGGAATATTGATGGCACTTGGGATATGGCCTTTGTCAAATTTTGTTTTCTGGGGCCTGGCATCCACAATCAAGGTGTCATTGGCGGCAATCTGCAAGGCTACCTGTTCTGCTGTAACAGCGGCATAGGCACCTTTTTGTTTTTTCCATTCGGGAAATCCCTTGGCAAAAACCTTGACATTGGTATAGCCTAAGGCCTTGGCCTTTTTGGCAGATTTATGACTTAATTTGCATTTCAGACCGCCGCAATAATAGATGAGCAGGGTATCTTTGTCCTTGGGGAGCAGGTCAACCTTCTTGTTAAACTGAGAAAAGGGAATACTGACAGCACCGGGGATGTGGCCCTTGGTATATTTCACCTTGTAAGGTCTGGCATCGATGATCATGACAGTTTCGTCCATGGGAACACTGACCTTTGATATCACAAACTCGGCATCCACTATCTGGTCATACCAGGGCTCTTTGGCATCCTGGGCAATTGCAGTGAAAGCGCCTGTCATTATCACAAGGCCTGTCACCATGGTCATGATCAGTGTTTTAAGTATGTTCGGTTTCATTTTTTGTCTCCTAATTATTATAGTTTTTGTCTTTGCTTTTAGTTCCCTGGGGGCCTGTTGTTTTATGTTCATCTCCTGGGAAATATAACAACTGACTATTAAGGATAGCAAGGGGTGTGCCGGGGAAAGAAGAGAAAACAAATATTGATTCAACACTCTTAAATTAAAGTAAGTTTAGTGGTTTTATGCTTTTTCAAGGAGGGGTGTGTAAGGGGGCTATTGTTGCCAAAGTGTTAATCATGTGTTAAGCTTTATCCTTAACTATGTTAATTTAAGGGAATGACTATGGATATTGGAAAGCATTGGCGTCCTATCATTGATTCTGTCCAGGACGGTATTATTATTGTGGATGCCAGGGGAAATTTTATTGCGGCAAATTATTCTGCCCAATTGATGACAGGGTATTCTGAGGAAGACCTTAAGGGGCGGTCATGCCGACTGCTCAATTGTACCGGGTGTAAAATCAAGGGGCAGGGCATGGGGAAGGATTGGTGCGGCCTTTTTTCCGCAGGTCTGGTCCGGGATAAAAAATGTGTGATCACAGCTGCCAACAACCGGGCCATCCCCATTGTCAAAGCAGCCACCGTGCTCTTTGACGGCGAGGGAGAAATTGTGGGGGCAGTGGAAACCCTCAAGGATATATCGGAAAATATCAGCTATAAAAACGAATTGGCATCCATCAGGCGGATCTATCACATTGATGACGGATTCCACGGGATTGTCGGCCGGACACCGGTTATGCAAAATCTCTATGAACACATTGAAAGCGTGGCATCACTGGATACCCCTGTCATGATCTTAGGTGAAAGCGGAACGGGTAAGGAAATGGTGGCCAAGGCCCTCCACGAAACCGGGATCCGGGCCAATAAGCCCTTTATCAAGGTCAATTGTGCAGCCCTGAGTGAAAGCATACTGGAAAGCGAATTGTTCGGCCATGTCAAGGGGGCCTATACCGGTGCCGATGTTGACCGGGTAGGGCGGTTTGAGGCGGCCCATACCGGTACCATTTTTTTAGATGAAATAGGGGATATTCCCCTGTCTGTACAGGTCAAGCTTTTGCGGGTCCTGGAGGAGCGAATGATCCAGCGGGTGGGGGAGAACAGGTCCATCCCCATTGATGTTAGAATCATTACAGCCACCAACAAAAATCTTGAAGTTTTGATTGAGCAGGAAAAGTTCAGAGAAGACCTTTTCTTCAGGATCAATGTATTTCCCATGACCTGTCCGGCTCTGCGTCTTCGCAGGGATGACATCACCCTGATTATTCAGCATTTTATCAGTATCCATGCCGAGAAGACCGGGAAAAACATCCTTGGCTTTACTCCGGAAGCCATGCGTGGCATGATTTCCTATCCCTGGCCGGGCAATATCCGGGAGCTTAAAAATGCAGTGGAATACGCCTTTGTCCTGGCAAAAGGAAAGAGTATCCGGCCGGATCATCTGCCGGAAAAAGTGTTGAATCACAGGGCGGCACTTTCCCTCCCATTGGAAGACAGGGCGGTTTTACAAGAGGACAGGGCTTTTGAATCCATCCCCCCCGGGAGGGCGGTGATTGTAAAGCAGAGCGCAAGGGATGAGCTTATTAATGCACTGAAGCAGACGGATGGAAACCAGACAAAGGCCGCAAAAATCATGGGCGTTTCCAGGATTACCGTATGGAAGCGCATGAAAAAATATAATGTTACCGTGAAAAGCCGGTGACAGCCCTCAATGGTTCAACCGCTCCTTTTCTGGCAAGGTAGACCCCTTCATCCAGCAGGAATACGCTTACATTCTTTCCTTGTCTCTGGGCCACAGCCGCCAGAAACAGACCCCGGGTAGCCCGGTTGGGGTTATCCGTGCCGCAGGCAATGGAGATCAATACATTGTCGGTCATTTTAATCTCCTTGAAGGGTGTGTATGCAGGTGCATGGCAGGTTGATGTTAAAATAGTGCCTATTCATATGAAATCTGGTTCTTCCTGTAAAGCCATAGTGTGGTACTCTCTTTTTTCTCCGAGGAAATTATGGTATTATTGACACTGGCATATTAACAAATGGTTAACGCCATGCGTGGGCCGGGGGAATCCCGGCTTTGCAAAATTTAAAATAAATGGGTGCAAAGATGTGGTTGGCAATGGATGCGACTGTTTTATCCCCTGGTATATTTTGACAGGAGTTTTCATTGGCATTACCTTTGCTTTTGCTAATAATTATAAGTCAGATCAATTCAGTTGAAAATTTCCCGGGGATGTTATCCAAGGGGAATTGAGCAAAGGATATTAAATGAAAAAAGAAAATGTACTGGTGGTGGTGCTCATTGCTTTAGCGATTGCAGGAGTTTTCCTTTATAATACATCCAAAACACTCGAATCGACTATACAGGCAGCTGTTCTATCGGAGCCTGTATCCAAAACAGAAATCTCTTCGGACTTTAAAGGGACTGCCATTGGCTGGAAAGACTATACACCCGGCATGGCCATGGCTGCCAAGGGAAGCAAACCCATTTTTCTTTATTTTCACGCTCCCTGGTGCTCCTATTGTACAAAACTCAAACAGACCACCTTTAAGGATAAAAAAATATTGGCATATCTTGAAAAGAATTTTGTCAGTATCCAGGTGGATACGGATAAAAACCAGGTGCTTTCCAATGAGTGGAAGGTCAAAGGACTTCCCACCCTGTGGTTTTTGGAGCCGGATGGTACT